>NZ_CBAICG010000013.1:0-90416 GCF_964715405.1 Solirhodobacter sp.
GACGGCGAGGCCGCGCGGCTCTTGACGCTGCGGCTGGCGCCGCGGGTGTTGCGGCTGGCGGCGCGGCTGCTGGGCGACCGGACCGAGGCCGAGGACGTGGCGCAGGAAACCATGCTGCGGCTCTGGCGCATCGCGACGGCGTGGCGGCCGGGCGAGGCGCAGGTGTCCACCTGGACCTACCGGGTAGCCACCAACCTGTGCACCGACCGGTTGCGGCGCCGCCGCCCGGTTGATCTCGACTCGGTGCCCGAGGTCGAAGACGACCGGGCGGGCGTGGTCGAGGCGATGATCGAGACCGACCGGGCGGCGGCGTTGCAGGAGGCGCTGAACTCGCTGCCCGAGCGGCAGCGGCAGGCGGTGGTGCTGCGCCATCTCGAGGGGCTGTCCAACCCCGAGATCGCCGAAGTGATGGACATCGGGGTCGAGGCGGTCGAAAGTCTGACCGCCCGGGGCAAGCGGGCGCTGGCGGCGGCTCTGGCCGGGCGGCGCGGGGAACTGGGGTATTGCGATGACTGACACAAGCGACGATTTTGACGGGCTGGATGCCTTCTTCGCAGCGGGCCGGGCCGAGGCGCCCGCGCTGCCCGACGCGCTGATGGCGCGGATCGTGGCGGATGCGGCGATGGTGCAGACGGCGGCGCAACAGGCGGCGCGGCCTGCGCCAGTGGCACCGCGGCGGCGTGCCGGATTGTGGCACGGGCTTTCGGTGGCGATCGGCGGACGCGGTGCGGTGGCCGGGTTGCTGAGCGCGACGCTGGCCGGGCTCTGGCTCGGGTTCAGCCCGCCCGCGCAACTGGCACCGCTGACGCGCAGCATCACCCAAAGCGTGCTGGGCGACACCACGACGCTGGACGGGCTGGACCTGATCCCCGCGATCGACAGCGTTCTGACGGAGGGCTGAGCGATGACCGATACGACCCCCGGCCCCGATGTGCGTCCGCCCCGGACCTGGGCCCGCCTTGCGCTGGTCGTGTCGCTGGGGCTCAACCTCGTCATCGTCGGCAGCCTTGGCGGGCTGGCCCTGTCGCGCGCGATCCACGGCCCGCACGAGCCGGTGCGCGATCTGGCCTTCGGGCCGTTCACCGACGCGCTTTCGCCTGACGATCGCCACGCCATGATGCGCGCCTTCATGGCCGAGGCGAAAGGTTTCCGCGCCGAGCGGGATCAGATGCGCGCGGATTTTCAGGACCTGGTCACGGCGTTGAAGGCCGACCCCTATGACCCGTCGGTGCTGGAGGGCGTGATGACGCGGCAGAAGGCGCGCACCGATCAGTGGCTGACGCTGGGCCAGCGGCTGTTGATGGAGCGCATCGCGGCGATGACCCCGGCCGAGCGCGCCGCCTTTGCCGACCGCTTGAGCGACGGCCTGTCGCGCCGCGGCCACCGCAACGGCCCGCCACCGCCACCGGCCGCCGGGAACTGACCTCGCGCCCGGTCAGGCCGCGTTCATGCCGACGGTGACCTTGTTGCGCCCCTCCGCCTTGGCCCTCAGCAGGGCAAGGTCAGCGCGTGACAAGAGGTCCGCGACCGACGCTTGCGGGGTCTCGGGTGCGATGCCGCCGACGGCGAGCCCGATCGACAGCGTGACCTGAATCATCCCCGCGCCGCCAGGCAGCGCGAAGGGGGCCTGCTCGATGACGCGGCACAGCCGTTCGGCGGCCCCGCGCGCCTCGGCCAGACCGGTATCGGGCATCACCACCAGAAACTCCTCGCCGCCGATGCGGGCCAGCAGGTCGATCGCGCGCAGGTTGTCGCCCAGCCGCCGGGCCACTTCCACCAGCACCGCGTCACCCGCCGCATGGCCCCAGCGATCGTTCACCGCCTTGAAGCGGTCGAGGTCGAGCACCATCACCGCAAAAGCCTTGCCCGCCGCCTCTGCCCGCTCGGCCACGCGGGCCAGATGGGGCAGCGCATAGCGGCGGTTGAACAGCCCGGTCAGCGGATCGCGCACCGAGGCGCGCAACTCGTCGCGCACCGAGGCGCGCAAGCGGTCCATCAGCCGCTTGCGCCGCACCAGAGTCTCGATCCGCAGCGCCAGTTCCCGCGGATCGAACGGCAGCGTGACCAGGTCGTTGGCCCCCATGTCGAAGGCCGTCGCGGCCAGCGCGGGCGCGCTCGCGGGAAGCGCGATGCAGATACCGGAATGCCGGGTCGGCGCGCGGCTGCGCAGATCCGACAACAGCCGCAGTCCGTCGCCGGTGCGGTCAAGGTCGGTGGCGATCACGAAGACGTCGGGCGCTGGTGCGCCATCGGCCAGCGCCTCGGCCCGGCTCTGCACCACCACCCGGTGGCGCAGATGCGGCGCCAGCAGGCCGCGCCAGCGCAGCGCCACCTCGCTGCGCCCGGCGATCAGGGCGATCAGCGCCGGGGCCTCGAACCCCGCCCCCGGTTCGGCGAAGCCAAGTTCGCGCCCCGTCGTCTCGCGCAGGCTCAGCTCGGCCTCGGCCTCACGGGCACGCAGCAGGCTGCGCAGGCGGGCCAGCAGCACCTGATCGTCGAGCGGCTTCGACAGGAAGTCATCCGCCCCCGCCGCCAGCGCGGCGCGCCGGGACATGGCGTCGTCAAGGGCTGTGACCATCACGATCGGGATCGTGCGCGTCGCCGGATCGGCGCGCAGCCGCCGACAGACCTCGATGCCGTCGATGTCGGGCAGGTCCAGATCAAGCAGGATCACGTCGGGCAACTCGCGCCGCGCGATCTCGAGCCCGGTCAGTCCGTTGGCGGCCTGCAAGACCTCATAGCAGGCGTCGGCGAGTTTCACCTTCAATACGATCCGATTGGTGGATATGTCATCCACGACAAGGACTCGTCCTGCCATGGTATCGCCTCCTTGCCCGGGTTTGATCGTTCTGTTCGAGACGGAGTCTTCGTGAGAATAGTTAACAAAACCTTTCCGGCCGGATTAACGCCCCTCGCAAGCGGGATTAACTTTTCGTGAACGCGCGTGATGCCGCCGAGATCGTGGCGCTTCAGGCGCTGGCCTGGCTGGCGGGGAACGATGAATTGCTGCCGGTGTTTCTGGGCAGCACCGGGGCCTCGCCGGGCGATCTGCGAAGCCAGGCGGGCGATCCGGGGTTTCTGGCCGCCGTGCTCGATTTCCTGCTGATGGACGACGCCTGGGTGATCGCCTTCTGCGACGCGGCCGGTCTGCCCTATACGGCGCCGATGCAGGCGCGCCAGGGGCTGCCAGGTGGCGGGGCCGTGCACTGGACCTGAGCGGCCGGCGCTGGACGTGCACCAGGTTGTGCGCTTCGCCGCTGCGCGACCCCTCCTCCAGCCACCGTTCCTGCAGGCGCGAGGTGAGGGTCAGCGGATCCATGATCGGGGTGTGACGCCGGGACGCGGGAGGCACCGGCGGAGGTGTCGGGCAACACCTGGCGCCAGTCAATCCGGGCGGTCGATCCGCCGACCGGCCGCCGTGCGGTTGCAAAGCGCGCTCCGCTCGGCGAAGGTGCGCGCGCGGAACGGGCAGGGAGGCGCCACGATGATCACCGGAATCCTGTTCGACAAGGATGGCACGCTCTTTGACTTTCAGGCCACATGGGGCGCATGGACGCGGGCGCTGCTGGACGAACTGTCGGATGGCGACGCGGCCCGCGCCGCCGCGCTTGGCGCCGCCGTCGGGTATGAGGTCGAGGGCGGGCGGTTCCATCCCGAAAGCCCGATCGTCACCCATACGCTGGACGAGATCGCGCTGGCGCTGCTGCCGCTGTTGCCGGGCAAGTCGCTGGCGGCGCTGAGCACGCAGATGGCGACGATGTCGGCCACGGTGGCGCTGGCCCCGGCGGTGCCGCTGGCGCCGTTTCTGGGCAGTCTGCGCGGCCGCGGGCTGCGGCTGGGCGTGGCGACCAACGACGCCGAATCCGCGGCGCGGGCGCAACTGGCCTCGGCCGGGATCGAGCCGCTGTTCGACTTCGTGGCCGGGTTCGACTCGGGGCATGGCGGCAAGCCCGCGCCGGGGATGCTGCTGGCCTTCGCGACCGCCTTCGGACTGATGCCCGATCAGGTGCTGATGGTGGGCGACAGCCGCCACGACCTGATCGCCGGGCGCGCGGCGGGAATGCGCGTGGTGGGCGTGCTGACCGGTCTTGCCACCATCGCCGATCTTTCCCCGCTGGCCGAGGCAGTGCTGCCCGATATCGGCCACCTGCCCGCGTGGATCGACGCACAGAGCGCGGCGGAAAACTGAACCGGCGCAAAAACGACGCAAAGCGGTCGGTAACTGAAAGCCTCTTGGCCGCGTCTGCTGTCACATCTTCGCAAAAGCGGAGAGGGTGCCATGTCTGACGATACCGGCCGAAAGAAACGCGCGGGTGGCCGCGCCGGCAACAAGATCCGCGCGGGCAGCGCCGTCATCGACCAGATGCCCTGGCGCATCCCGGTCAACCCCGACCGCCCGACCGAGCCGCTGGACGGCAGCGGGGTCGAGGCGATCCACCGCGGCGCGATGCGCATCCTGCGCGACATCGGCATTGAATTCCTGAACCCCGAGGCGCTGGAGATCATGCGCCGTGCGGGCTGCAAGATCGAGGGCACCAACGTCCGCATGGACGAGGACTTCGTGATGGAGATGGTGGGCCACGCGCCCGCCAGCTTTACCATCACCCCGCGCAACCCGGCGCGCGAGATCATCGTGGGCGGCAACCACATGGTGTTCGTCAACGTCTCCTCGCCGCCCAACGCCTGGGATCTGGAACGCGGCAAACGCTCGGGCGATTTCGCGACGTTTCAGGAATTCATCAAGCTGACGCAGTATTTCAACTGCATCCACGTGGCCGGCGGCTATCCGGTGGAGCCGATCGACATCCACCCGGCGATCCGCCATCTGGACTGTCTGGCCGAAAAGCTGATCACCACCGACAAGGTGGTGCACGCCTATTCGCTGGGCAAGGAGCGCGTCGAGGACGTGATGGAGATGGTGCGGCTGGCCGGTGGGCTGAGCCACGAGGAGTTTGACGCCAGGCCCCGGATGTACACCAACATCAACTCGGTCTCGCCGCTCAAGCACGACTTTCCGATGCTGGACGGCGCGATGCGGATGGCGCGGCGCGGCCAGCCGGTGATCGTGACGCCGTTCACGCTGGCGGGGGCGATGGCGCCGGTGACGATGGCGGGCGCGGTCGCGCTGTCGCTGGCCGAAGGGCTGTCGGCGATCGCCTTGTTGCAATACATCAAGCCGGGCTGCCCGGTGGCGATCGGCACCTTCACCTCGAATGTCGACATGAAGTCGGGCGCGCCCGCGTTCGGCACGCCGGAATACATGCGTGCGACCCAGATGACCGGGCAACTGGCGCGCAAGTACAAGCTGCCGCTGCGGTCCTCGGGGGTCTGCGCGGCGAACGTGCCCGACGGGCAGGCGATGTGGGAAACCTGCAACTCGCTCTGGGCGGCGGTGCAGTCGGGCACCAACTTCGTCTATCACGCGGCTGGCTGGCTGGAGGGCGGCCTGATCGCCAGCCCCGAGAAGTTCGTGATGGATTGCGAAGTGCTGCAGATGATCCAGCGCTATTTCGAGACCTCGACCTTTGCCACCACCGAGGACGACATCGCCTTCGACGCGATCAAGGAGGTCGGGCCCTCGGGTCACTACTTCGGCTGCCAGCACACGCAGGACCGCTATACCAACGCCTTCTATGCCCCGATCGCCTCGGACTGGCGCAACTTCGAGGCCTGGGAGCTGGACGGCGCGGTCTGGACCCCGGAGCGCGCGCACCGCATCTACAAGGCGATCCTGAACGAATTCGAGGCGCCGCCGATGGACCTGGGCCACAAGGAGGCGATGATGGACTTTGTCGCCCGCCGCAAGGCCGAGGGCGGCGCGCCGACCGACTTCTGAGGCGGCAATCGCGCACTGGCGCTTGGTCGCCGGGCTTTGTAGGCTCGCGGCGACCGGGCGAAAGAAGGCGCGCATGAAGCGGATCGGACAGGCATTTCTGGCGCGCGTCACGCTCGCCGTCATCGGTGCGGCGGCGGGTCTGTCGCTGTGGGGACTGGTGCAGCATCGCGACCTGATGGACCTGCATCCGCAGGGCTACCTGTTTGGCGCCGCCTTGGCGGTGGTGTTTTTCGCCACCACGCTGGCGCTGATCGGGCCGCTGTCGCTGCCGCGCGCGCTGGCCTCGGCACTGGGGCTGGCGGTAGCGGTGGCGCTGCTGCTCACCTGGGCCAGTCTGCGGTTCGCGCATCTGTCCGATTTCCTGTCGGGCACGGAACGGATGGCGGCGGCGTTGCTGATCGCCACCTTGCCGCTGCCCTACCTGATCGCGGGGGCCGGGCGCGGCTGGCTCGACTACCCCACCCTGTTCGCGCAGTCGTGGAGCATCGTCGTCCGCATCGCGGCCGCCTGGATCTTCGTCGCGGTGATCTGGATCCTGATCTACCTCAGCGACGCGCTGCTGACCCTTGCCGGGGTCAGCGTGATCGCCGACCTCGTCGCGCGGCCGACGGTGTCCTGGGGCCTGACCGGGGCGGCGCTGGGTCTGGCCCTTGCCGTGGTGAATGAACTGACCGACTATGTGTCGCCCTACTTGGCACTGCGGCTCTTGCGGCTTCTGGTGCCGGTGGTGCTGGCGGTGTCGGTGCTGTTCCTGATCGCGCTGCCGATCCACGGCCTGTCCACCTTCTTCGGTGGGGTTTCCTCGGCGCAGACGCTGCTGGTGATGGCGGTCGGTGCCGCGCTGCTGGTCTCGACCGCGCTGGGCGAAAGTGACGCCGAGGCGGTGCGCGCGCCGGCAATGGTGCGCGCGACGCAGGGTCTGGCGCTGATCCTGCCGCTGCTTGCGGCACTGGGCGCGGCCGGGGTCTGGCTGCGGGTGGCGCAATACGGCTGGACCCCGCCGCGCATCGCCTCGGCGCTGGTGGCGGTGGCGATGCTGGGCTACGGGGTGGTCTATGCGGTGGCGGTGCTGGGCGGCCCCGGCTGGACCGCGCGCATCCGGCGCGGCAACGGCACGATGGCGCTGGCGGTGGTGGCCGGAACCGCGCTGACCTTCACGCCGCTGCTGGATGCGCAGCGCATCTCGGCCACCAGCCAACTGGTGCGTTACACCTCGGGGCGGCTCGGGGTGGGGGATCTCGACCTTGCGGCGATGCAAGACGACTGGGGGCGTGCCGGAGCGGCGGCGCTGGCGCAACTGACGGTGCTGGCCGACCGGCCGGGGCAGGAGGCGTTGCAGGCGCGCCTGACGGCAGCGGCCGCCGACGCGCCCGACACCCGCGACGAGACCGTCGCGACGCTCCGCCGCGAGCTGCGCCGCCGCCTGCCGGTGCGTCCGGTGCAGCCCGTCGGCGTGCCGAACCCGTTGCTCGACACGCTCTTGCGCCGGGCCGACGCGGGCGCGCTGCGCGACTGGCTCGACGCCTGCGGCCGCAGCCTGCCGGATGGGCGGCCGGGCTGTGTGCTGGTCTTCGGCGCCTTCCTGCCCGACCGCGGTGGCCCGCAGGCGATTCTGCTGTCACGCGCGCCAACCGGGGCCTTGCGCGCCGAGGCCGCGATGATCGACCCGGTTCGGGGCTACCTGACGCTCGAGACGGCCGATCTGGGGCCGCCCGCAAGCCCGCCCGAGGATGCCGCCAGCCTGCTGGCCGCGGTGCTCGACGGCGCGGCCCCGCTGGTGCCCGCGCGGATCAACGCGCTGACGGTTGGGGCGCATCAGATCCTGATCCGGCCCTGGCCCTGATAAGCCAATTCTTAACGACCTTGTCCTAGTCTCGCGCCAGTGAGTTAGGGAACGGTTCCATGCACGGCCTCATCAACCGCTCGATTCAGAGCTTTCTGACCGATACCTACGGGCCGGTGCTGTGGCGCCGGGTGGTGGGCGCCGCTCGGCTGGGGTTCGACGATTTCGAGGCGATGCTGGACTATGACGATGCCCTGACCGATGCGGTGATCGACGCCGCCGCGGGGCAACTGCGCCGCCCGCGCGATGCGTTGCTGGAAGACCTCGGCACCTACCTTGTCTCGCATCCGAACCGGGAAGCGCTGCGCCGCCTGTTGCGGTTTGGCGGCGTCAACTTCGTCGATTTCCTGCACTCGCTCGACGATCTTCCCGGCCGCGGCCGCCTCGCCGTGCCCGATCTGGACATGCCGCAACTGGAACTCCGCGCCCGGTCGGACCGCCAGTTCACCCTGGCCTGTCGGGGTCCGCGGCCGGGATACGGCCATGTCATGGTCGGTGTCCTGCGGGCAATGGCCGACGATTACGGCGCCCTGGCGCTGCTGGATCATACCGGAACGGCGGATGGGGTGGAAACCATCACCATCGACCTTCTGGAGCCCAGCTTCGCGGCCGGCCGCCCCTTCGTTCTGGCCGCGCGCGAGGCCCGGGAATGAGACCCGCCGAAGCGCCATCCGGTCTTCCGACCATCGAGATCGCGGACCTTGCCCGACTGATGCCGATGTTCCTGTGGATCTTGCCCTCGGGCCTGATCCGCGCCATCGGCCCGACGCTGCGCAAGCTTCTGCCCGACGACCCCGTCGGGCTGCCGTTCTTCGATCTGTTCGCGATTCGCCGCCCCGGCGAGGCGGCTGGGATGGCAGATTTGCTGCGGTTGTCCGGCGGGCGTCTCTACCTGCACTTGCGGGCGCTGCCCGGCACCGGATTTCGCGGCATCGCCGTGCCACTGGCGGCCGGGCAGGGCACCCTGGTCAACCTGTCTTTCGGCATCGAGGTCGCCGATGCGGTTCGGGCGCATGACCTGACCGAATCCGATTTTGCACCGACCGACCTGACCGTCGAGATGCTTTATCTGGCCGAGGCCAAATCGGCGGTGATGCAGGAGTTGCACGACCTGAACCGCCGCCTCCAACAGGCCAAGGCCGCCGCCGAGGAACAGGCGCTGACCGACACGCTGACCGGTCTTGCCAACCGGCGGGCGATGGATCAGGCGGTGGATCGGCTGATCGCCAGTGCCACACCCTTCGGGTTGATGCATGTCGATCTCGATTTCTTCAAGCAGGTCAACGACACCTACGGCCACGCGGCGGGCGATGCGGTGTTGCAGATCGTGGCGCGCGTCCTGCGCGACGAGACTCGCGTGGGCGACCTTGTGGCGCGCGTCGGCGGTGACGAATTCGTGCTGATCCTGCCGGGCATCGCGCAGACCGATCCGCTGGGCCCGGTCGCGCAGCGCATCATCGCGCGCCTGTCAGAGCCGATCGACTATCGCGGCCAGTCCTGCCGCATCTCCGCCAGCATCGGCATGACGGTCTCGACGCTTTATGCCCGGCCGCGCCCGGATCGGCTGCTCAGTGACGCCGACCGCGCACTCTACGCCTCGAAATCGCAGGGTCGCGCGCGGGCGACGGCCTGTTCGGTCGGCAGCGGCGAGGGGGGTGAACCGGCCCTGCCAGACCCCGACCGGCGCGCGGTGTTGGCGGCAAATGTCGGCGCCGTGCCGCGTGATCCGGGGCGGGTGCCGGTTCCACGACCCGCAGCGAACGATGCGCCATCGTGACGGTCGAGGCGGGGCCGGTGAACCGGATCGGCACCGCACCGCCCGCCGTCGCGCGGGCCGATCGCGATCAAGGCAGAAGGGGGGCGTTTCAGCCCACTGAGGGCCTTCTGGTCCGGCGCGGAATGGCGCGCGGCTGGCGCGATGGCGGATCGGACTGCGGCGCGTCGCGCGGGGGTGCCCTTGATCCGCGATGCGGCCCGCGCCCGCGCGCCGACTGTCCGGGGGAACCCGTGACCGGGCCGCTTCACCGTGGGTCCGGTGCGGAATGGCGCGCGGCTGGCGCGATGGCGGATCGGGCTGCGCGCGTCGCGCGGGTGGTTGCCCCTGATCCGCGATGCGGTCTGGGCCCGCCCGCCGACTGTCCGGGGGAACCCGTGACCGGGCCGCTGACCTCCCGTTCCGGCGGAGATTGTCCGCAGGCTTTCGGGGGGATGCACCGGTCATCGGACGATCCCCCGGCGCGATGCGCGGTCGCCGGGGGCTGCGCAGGGCTGCACCGAGCCGTCGGGCGCGACACGTTCCAGCACGCCACGACCCCGGCCGGGCGGGTGCCCGGTTCAGGCGCCCCCGGAGCCAAGCTCCGGCAGCGCCGCGGCGGGGCTGGCAAAGAAGCCGTAGCCGTTCGGGCCCAGTTCAAGGTGCCCGCCGTCCAGCCTAGCCGCGGCCGCGGGCCCGACCGCGGCGACCGCCCCGCGCAGGCGCAGCGTCACCGGCCGTGGCGAGAGGTTGTAGACGCAGGTGATCGCGCGGTCCGGAACCACGCGGTGGAAGGCCAGCACCGGCTCCGGCACGTCGATGAAGATCGTGCGGCCCGCGCGCAGCACCGGCTCGGCCCGCCGAAAGGCCAGCGCCCGGCGATAGGCCGACAGCACCGATGCGGGGTCGCCGTCCTGCACGTCGACCGCGCGCGCGGCTTGCGGCGGCTTCACCGGCAGCCAGGGCTTCACGGCGGAAAACCCGGCATTCGGCGCCGCTTTCTCCCACACCATCGGCGTGCGGCAGCCATCGCGGCCCTTGTTCTCGGGCCAGAACTTCAGCCCCGGCGGGTCGGTCAGCTCTTCATAGGCCAGTTCTGTCTCGGTCTGGCCGAGTTCCTCGCCTTGGTAAAGCCCGATCGTGCCCTCGAACCCCACCAGCATCGCGATGGCAAGCCGGGCCATCGCCTCGGGGCTGACGGCATCCGGCGCCCAGCGCGAGACGTGGCGGATCACGTCGTGGTTGGAGAAACTCCACCACGGCCAGCCATCCGGCGCCCCGGCAAAGAACCCCTCGATCTGCTGGCGGAAATGCGCGGCGGTGAAGGCCGGGCCCAGCATTTCGAAGGAATAGGCCATGTGCAGGCGGTCGCGGCCGCGGGTATAGGCCTCCATCACCTGCAGCGCGCGCTGGCTTTCGCCGACCTCGCCCACCATCGCGCGTGCGCCGTAGCGGTTGGTCAGCGCGCGCATCCGCTTGAGAAAGCCGATGTTTTCCGGCTGCGTCTTGGAATGGATGTGGTCCTGCATGTCGTAGGGGTTGACCGCGGGCCGCCCGTCCTTCTGTGCAAGCGGCGGGTTGGAGCGCAGCCGGGCATCGCAGAAGTAATAGTTCACGGTGTCGAGCCGGAAGCCGTCCACGCCACGCTCCAGCCAGAACCGCATCGTGTCGAGCAGCGCATCCTGCACCGCGGGCTGGTGGAAGTTGAGGTCGGGCTGACTGGCGAGGAAGTTGTGCTGGTAGTACTGTCGCCGCCGCGTGTCCCACTCCCAGGCCGGGCCGCCGAAATGCGAGGGCCAGTTGTTCGGCGGCGTGCCGTCGGCTTGCGGATCGGCCCAGACGTACCAATCGGCGCGCGGGTTGGTCTTGTCGGCCCGGCTTTCGGCGAACCAGGGGTGGCGGTCGGAGGTGTGCGACAGCACCTGATCAATGATCACCTTCAGGCCGAGGTCATGGGCGCGGGCCACCAGCGCATCGAAATCGGCGAGGGTGCCGAACAGCGGGTCGATGTCGGTGTAGTCCGACACGTCGTAGCCCATGTCGGCCATCGGCGAGGGGAAGACCGGCGACAGCCAGATCGCATCGACGCCAAGCGAGGCGACATGGTCCAGCCGCCGTGTGATGCCCGCCAGATCGCCGATGCCGTCGCCCGAGTCATCCTGAAACGACCGCGGGTAGATCTGGTAGATCACCGCGCCGCGCCACCAGTCCCGCATCGTGAAATCCTGTCCTGCAACACCCTGTTACCATCACATTGCATGGCCCTCGGGGCCTGTCAAAGCGTGTCGCCGCCGGTCCGGGCATCGCTTGATCATGGCGCGAGGCAGAGCGGCATCCGCGCCGGGCCGCAACGGCAAGACAGTCTTTGCGGGCGGGCGCCCGAGCGGCTATGGTTTCGCGACGCCGATCATTGGGGAACGCCGAATGGACCAGTCCGATACCGAAGCTGGCGCGCCGCCCGACCCGCTGCACCCCGACCGCTTTCACCTTGAACATGCGCATCTCGACCCGGTGTTCGGCGGCGACTGGTTCGCCCTGAAAGCCGAGGGGTTTGCCCGTTTCTTCGGCACCCCGGTGTTTCTGATCGGGCAGACCGTCGTGGTGGCGGTCTGGATCCTGATCAACGCGGTCGGCATCGTGTCGTTCGACATCTACCCGTTCATCCTCTTGAACCTCGCCTTCAGCCTTCAGGCCGCCTATGCCGCGCCGCTGATCCTGCTTGCGCAGACAAGGCAGGCGGACCGCGACAAGGCCAACGCGATGGCCGATGCGCGCCACCGCGAGGCGCTGCAACGGATGAACGAGGAACGGCAGGTCGCCGCGGCAAAGCAGACGACGCTGCTCGTCGACATGGTGCAGCAGAACACCAAGCTGACGGAAGAGATCAAGGCCCTCACCGAACGCGTGGAAGTGTTGACCACCGAGGTTCACAAGTCCCTTCTGACCATGAAGGCGCCTTAGCGCGGCAACCCCTTCGCCATCGCCGCGGCATCCGGAAGGCGCGAAAGGCCGCCAAGATTGGGCTTGATTTGCCGTTGGACGCTGCCTACCGTTTCCGCCGTGGAATGCCGTTTTCTCAGCCTGCCAGCAGATCCGAAAAAACCGATTGAGTCCCCCGTCCGCAGACCGCGTGCGGGGAAAATCCTGTATGAAGGACGCATCGCGATGTTGAAGCACTCCCTTTCGATCCTTGCGGTTCTCTGTGTCACCGGAACGGCGGGCGCCAGCCTTGCCGACAGCGCCACCGAAACCGTGACCCTGACGATGGATATCAACCAGCCGTCGCTGTTCGCCGCCGACCAGAAGGACAACTTCAAGAGCACGATCGACGACCGCAGCGGCACCACCGCCTTCGTTCTGCTCTGTTCCGCCGGGGCCAGCGCCTGGCTCGGGTTGAGCCGGATCGACCAGGCCTGCGCGCTGACCGGCAGCGGCAGCATCAAGAACCCCAGCAACCCGAGCCAGAGCCTGCCGCGCATCAGCTACTCGGGCGGCTATACCGTGGTGGCCAAGCAGGACGGCTATACCGACGCCACGACGATGCTGGCGAACTACCTGCGCGCGGGATCTGCCCCGGCGCAGAACAGCTCGTTCAAGGGCAGCCTGGTGCTGAAGCCCGAGAAACCCTCGCAATCGGCAAGCCAGTTGGGCGCGGACCTGATCAAGAACCTGCAACAGACCGCGACCGGCACCACGGCGGTGACCTACAACACCCAGATCGACTCGGTCCGCTTCGACAGCTTCACGGTGCCGGATGTGGGTCAGCGGGACAGCGCCGCCTGCGCCTGGACGGGCGATGCGATCTACGCCTATGCCAACAATGCCTGGCAGTTGAAGCTTGATGTGAAATGCGGCGACAAGGCCTTCAAGGTCGAGGGCAACATGCCGCTGGTCGACGCGCCCGCGGGCAGCGACTGGCAGCAGGAATACGACCTCAACTTGGTGCTGCCCGGCGTCGGTGGCGGTGACCCCTTCGCGGCGGCGGACCCCTTTGCCAAGGTCGACGGCATCACCGGCGTGGTCAAGATGAAGAACAGCGGCCGCGCCACCAAGGACGGCGTGTACGAGCGGGTCGGGGTCGATGGCCAGTTCACCGGCACCGGCGTTCCGCTGGAGATGGTGCGCGGCTACGCCGAGATCATGGCCGTGCTGGCGCGCACCTATTTCGGCGCCTGATGCCGCGCGGTCTGGCGGCGCCCGCGTGGGCGCCCGCCGGGCCTACCGCTCGGCCCGGTCGGGATCGAGCGCGCGGCTTTTCACCAGTTCGCGCACCTTGTTGGGGTCCGGCATCCCCAACAGGGTGCATTCGGCATCGTCGCCGCCGGTGAAGATCTCGATCATCCCGACGTCGAAGATGCGCTGCCAGAAGGTCTGCTTGACGGTGACGGTCCGGATCTTGCGGGCGTCGATGTCGATGTGTTCCTTGCTGAACAGCCCGCGTTCGATGTGCACCGAATTCCCCGAGATCGTCATCCGGATCGAATGCGCCTTGAAATACCAGTAGATCAGGATCACGAGGCCGATCCCGGCGGCTGGGATCAGGATGACCGCAACAACGAACCCGAGCGGATTATTCCTGAACATCGCCGGGCTGGCATCATACTCTGGCGTCATGCGCCTTCTCCTTTTTCTTCAGAACACGGCAAGATGACGTCCGGGTGACAGCGCGTTCGCGTTGTTTGGCCATCCGACCGGGCCCGGTTCCTGGAGGCGTTTCGGTTCCGACTCCGGTCGCGCCAACTAGGCCCCAACCGGGGATTTCCCGTCAAGCGGCATCTGGCGGGCGCGCCGACCGCTGCGCGTCTTTGTCGGCGGGGCCGGGGCGCGCCGGGTTTCCGGCTTTCGTCCTGTCGCCGGGGATGCTAGAGCGAATTGCGTTTTATCTGACGTATGGACATCAGAATTCGCCCGAGTCTTGGGGCGAATTCTGAGTCATGATAAATGCAATTCGCTTTAGACAGGCTCGCCCCGCCGCCCCGGCAAGAACGAGAGAGACACGGATGCCCCTGAACGCCGTCGGCCCCCGTTTCGGACAAGCTTCGCCCGACGCCCCACGGGCGCACCGCCTTTCCGTTGCGCCGATGATGGACTGGACCGACCGGCACTGCCGCGTGTTTCACCGCACGCTCAGCCGCCACGCGCTGCTTTACACCGAAATGGTCACCTCTGCCGCCGTGACGCACGGTGACCGGGGGCGGCTCTTGGACTTTGACGCGGCCGAACATCCGGTGGCGCTGCAACTGGGCGGCTCGGACCCCAGGGAACTGGCCGAGGCAGCCCGAATCGCCGCCGACTGGGGTTATGACGAGGTCAACCTGAACTGCGGCTGTCCCTCGGACCGGGTGCAATCGGGCTGCTTCGGCGCCGTGCTGATGCAGCGCCCGGCGCTGGTGGCCGACTGCGTTGCCGCGATGATCGCCGCCAGCCCGGTTGAGGTGACGGTGAAATGCCGGATCGGCGTGGATGACCAGACCCCGGAAGACGCTTTGCCCGCCTTCCTTGAAACCGTCGCCGCCGCCGGGGTGAAACGATTTACCATCCACGCCCGCAAGGCCTGGCTTCAGGGCCTGTCGCCCAAGGAAAACCGCGAGGTTCCGCCGCTCGACACGCCGCTGGTGCTCGCGATGAAACGCGCCTTCCCGGCGCTCGATCTCTCGGTCAACGGCGGCATCACCTCGCTCGACGCGGTGGAGGGGTTGCTGGCCGATGGCCTTGACGGGGTGATGGTCGGCCGCGCCGCCTATCACGACCCCGCCGCGATCCTGCTCGACGCCGACCGCCGCATTTTCGGTGCCCCGCGCGGCCTCAATGCCCACGAGGCGGTCGAGGCGATGCGCCCCTACATCGCCCGCCACCTATCGCAAGGCGGCCGCCTGCACCAGATCACCCGCCATATGCTGGGCCTGTTCCACGGCCAGCCCGGCGCCCGGCTCTGGCGCCGCGTCCTGTCGGAACGCGCGACCCTGCCGGGCGCGGGCCTCGACGTGCTTGATGCCGCACTTGCCGAAGTCAGCCGCGCCGCGGCCTAAGCCCGCGCCAACCGCGACAGACCGAACGCCAGCACGCCACAGAGCGCGATTGCCGCCAGCATCGGCAGCGCGGTGCCGTCGAAGAACGGCGCCGTCAGCGCGATCATCGCGCCGCCCGCCAGCATCTGCAGCGTGCCGCCCAGCGACGAGGCCATCCCCGCCACGTCGCCATGCGCATCCAGCGCCATCACCATCGTCGTCGGGATCACCAGCCCGAGACAGGCGTTGGCCAGAAAGAGGCCCGCCATCACGACCCACAGCGTCGCGCCACCAACCGCCGCCACGCCCAGCAGCGCCAGCGTCGTGAATGCGAAGCCAGCCGTCGCCGCCGCGACCACACGCGGGGCGCCGAAGCGCAGCCCCAGCCCCGCGGCCAGCTGCGAGCTGGCGAAGAAGCCGATTGCATTCACCGCGAAGGCGAGCGAAAATCCGGTCGGTGACAGCCCGAAGCTGCCGGTGTAGACGAAGGCCGCCGAAGCGATGAAGACGAAGAAGCTCGCCATGCCGAAACCGCCGGTGAAGGTCAGCGTCAGGAACGCCCGGTCGGTCAGCAGCCGCGCCGCAGCAGCCAGCATCGCCGCCGGGTCGGCCGGAACCCGGCGTTCGCGCGGCAGCGTCTCGGGCAGGATGAAGCCGACGAGCAGCAGGCTCAGCCCCGCTGCGCCGCACAGAACGGCGAAGATCGCCCGCCAGCCCGCCACCGCGATCAGCCCCGACCCTGCCAGCGGCGCCAGCATCGGCGAGACCGAGATCACCAGCATGATCGCCGCCATCAGCCGCGTCGCATCCGGCCCGGTATGCAGGTCGCGGATGATCGCCCGCGGCACCACCATCACCGCCGCCCCACCCAGCCCCTGCACGAACCGCCCCGCCGTCAGCCAGCCGATGGACGGCGCCAGCGCGCAGGCGATGGACCCGGCGATGAAGATCGCGAGGCCCGCATACAGCGGCAGCTTGCGCCCGGCCTGATCGGCCCAGGGGCCATAGACCAACTGCGCCAGCCCGAAGGCGAGGAAATAGGCCGTGATCGTGCCCTGCGTTGCCGCCACGGGTGCGCCGAGACTTCGGCCGATCGCGGGCATCGCGGGCAGGTACATGTCGATGGCGAAGGGGCCGACGCAGGACATCAGCCCGAGGATCAGGGCGGCCTTCAGGCGAGAGTCGGTCATCGCGCGGGCTCCGGTGCTGCGGGCTCGGCGCGGTTCTACCCGCCGTCGCCGGGTCTGGCGAGACGCAAAGCGACATCTGCGCCACAGGATGCAGCGCCAGAGTCTGGCGCGGCCGTCTGGCGCGCGCTATGTCCGGGGCGACAGGGCAACAAGGCTTTACCGATGCCGGAATTCGCCACGCTGCTGCCGATGATCGTGCCGCGCAAGGCGGCCGGATGGTAGGGCCGGGGTTCTTCGCCACCGGCTGGGTCCGCTTCGGCCCCGATCCCGTGGTGGAGGATTGGCTGGGCCATGCCCGCCCCGCCGCGCTCAAGGCTTTGGCGGCAGAGGAAAATTCCCACTGGTGGCGCTGCGGCGGCACCTGGTTCGCCGGGGTCAACGTGCTGGCGAACGATGGTGCGGGGCGGATCGGCGGCGGGCCCCCGCTGGGCGGCGCGGCGGTCGATTTCATCGCCGATGCGCTGGGTCTGTCGCTGCCGTTCGACGCCGGCCAACTGTCCGTCACCCGGCCCGGCTACCCGCAGCCCTCGGCCGAGGAGAGCGCGGCCGCCTTCCGCTATCGCCGCGATCGCGACGCCGCCCATGTCGACGGCCTGCTGCCGATCGGCCCGGCGCGGCGGCGGATGATCCGCGAGCCGCACGGCTTCATCCTTGGCCTGCCGGTCACCGAAAGCGACCCTGAGGCCGCGCCGGTCGTGGTGTGGGAAGGCAGCCACACCATCATGCGGCGCGCCTTTGCCGCCGCGCTGGCGGGCCATGCCGAGGCGGACTGGCCCGAGGTGGACGTCACCGACGCCTACCATGCCGCCCGCCGCGAGGTGTTCGACACCTGCCGCCGGGTGACGATCCCGGCCCGGCCGGGCGAGGCTTACGTCATTCACCGCCTCGCCCTGCACGGGGTGGCGCCTTGGGCCGAGGGCGCGGGCGCCGAAGCCGAGGGCCGCGCCATCGCCTATTTCCGCCCCGAACTGCCGGGCGGGATCGGCGACTGGCTGGCGGCGCCGTAACGCAGGTTTGGCGTGCAAGCCGCTGGGAAAGCTTGGAAATCGTGATACCGAAATAACACCGAAAAGGCACCGATTTCGCACCGACGTTTGCACCGCTTCCAGTCGGTCAGGCACTCTCCCCCAGGGCGCGCAGCGCCGCGCGGGCTGCCATCGCGCCGCCGTTCATCGCGCCGGTGAAGCCGCCCATCCCGGCCCAGGCCGAGGCGAGCCACAGCCCCGGCACCGAAGTCTCGACGCCGACCGGCAGGCTGGCGAGCCCCTGCGGCGCATCGGGGGCAAAGCCCATGATCGCGCCGCCCGGCGTGCCGAGGGTGTCGCGCATGGTGCGCGCGGTCGCCATGTCCGCAGTCACCACCGCGGCGGCAAAACCGGGCCATTCCTGGTCCAGCCGGGCGGTGATCGCGGCGATCCAGGCCGCCTTGCGCGCGCCGTAGTCGGCGGGCGACAGGCTGTCCCAGTTTTCCAGCCGGTCCAGGCCGGTGATGCTGACCGGGGCGGGGGTGTCCTCGGCCAGACCGCTGTCGATCTGGCCATAGTCGATCACGATCAGCGGCGGCATCCGGCCACCGGGCGCCGCGCCCAGCAGCGCCCCGGCGGCGCGGAAATCGCCCGGCGTTTCCATCCAGCCCGGCAGCAGCACGGTGGAATAGCTGTCGATCCCCAGCGTCGCACCGGGGCGCGACAGGGCAAGGGTGATCTCGAACACCGAGATCGAGGGGCGATGCCGGGCGTAGCGCGCCAGGAAGGCGTCGCGCAGCGGCGCATCCAGCATCGGCGTCACCGCCGCCGGGGCGGCATTGGCAAAGATCACCGGCGCGGTCGCGACGATTTCACTGGTCGCGCCATCGACCACGACGCCGGTCGCCCGCCCGGCGGCATCGGTCAGCACGCGGGTGACGCGGTGGCCGGTTTGCACCGCACCGCCGCCCTCGCGGATGATGTCGGCCAGCCGCGCGGTCAGCCGCCCCGAGCCGCCCTTGATGTAGTGGCCGCCGCCCGCCAGATAGCCGCCCTGCGCGATGGCAAAGCCCAGCCACCAGAACCGGTCGGGGTCGTCGCTGTAATAGGGCAGGTTCGCCGCCAGCACGAGCTTCACCAGATCATCGTCGCCGAAATGCCGCCGCATCACCTCGGACAGCGAGGCGCCCATGTCGCGCACCAGTGCCCAGAGGTCGAGCGGCAGATCGGCGGCATGGCCGCGCCACCAGGTGCCGTCGTGGCGGTCGGAAAACAGCGCCACCGCCTCCAGACTGCGGCCGATCTGCGCCATGAAGCTGGCGATCCCCGCCTCCGCCTCGGGAAAGCGCGCGGTCAGGGCGGCGGTGACGCGGTCCAACCCGTGCGGCAGGTTGAACGGTTCGCCCAGCAGCGGCGAGCGGACCTGCTGGAAGATGTCGATCGGCACCAGTTCGATGGTCTTGTCGAGCCCGAGGGCGCGGAAGATCGCGGTCTTGGGGTCACCCGGCATGCCGGGGGCCGTGGTCTCGTGCAACGAGGCCTCAAAGCGGCGACCGTGCCGCAGGTAGGTGGTGGCGGCGCCGCCGATGGTGTCGTTGCGTTCCAGCACCAGAACCCGGTGCCCGGCGCGGGCGAAAAGCGCCCCGGCGGTCAGGCCGCCAAGCCCCGATCCGATGACGATGGCATCCCAGACTTGCGGCATGATCGACCCTCCCTTTCGGAAGGGAGGATGCCAGCTTCGCGGACCGGCGCCTTGATCTGGCGCAGGCTATTGCGCCAGCCGTGCCGCCCGGCCGCCGCGGCGTTTCTGCAACAGCGGCGCACGGGCGGGCAGTTCGGCCATCACGGCACGACGATCTTCGGGAGACATTTTCGACCAGCGGGTAATTTCGTCGATGCTGCGCAGGCAGCCGACGCAGAGCCGCGCCTCGGGGTGGACGACGCAGATCTTGACGCAGGGGCTTTCGATCTCGTCGCGCTGCCAGAGGTCGTCGTTCACGTGCCGCTTTCCCATCTGAGGTGCTGCATGCGGTCCAGCACACCTTGCAAGATATAGCCCGCCGCGACGTGGTCGATCACCTCTTTGCGACGCTTGCGCGACGTATCCGCCTCCAGCAGCGCGCGTTCGGCGGCGACGGTGGACAGGCGTTCATCCCAGAAGCCGATCGGCAGGTCGGTCAGGCGCGACAGGTTGCGGGCGAAGGCGCGGGTGGACTGGCAGCGCGGGCCTTCCGATCCATCCATGTTGCGCGGCAGGCCGAGGATCAGGCCGCCCAACTCGCGCGCTTTGGCGATGGCCAGAAGCGCCGCCGCATCCTCGGTGAACTTGGTGCGCCGGATCGTTTGGGTCGGCGTCGCGACCGACCAGAGCCGGTCGGAGATCGCCACGCCGATGGTCTTTTCACCCAGATCGAGCCCGGCGATCGCCCGCACCGGCGGCAGCACGCCGGCGAAATCCTCGATGGTCTCGAACACGCTCACCCGGCGACCCCGGCTTTTTCGGCGGCGGCGCGGACGGTGGCGAGGTCGGCGTCATGCCCGGCAAAGACGCTCTGCGCCTTGGTCCAGATGTCGCGCGCGTTGCCGGTCTGGCCCAGCACGCCGTAGGCGGTGATCAATTGCGCCCATTGCGCCGGGGTGCCGCCCTGGGTCTGCAACTGCTCGGCGAGCTTGGTCACCATGCTCTGGATCATCGCCTGCCGGTCGGCGGGCGCCATCTGCCCGGCGGCCTGCAGGTCCGTGGCGTCCGGCGTCCCTGCGCCGGTCGACGCGGCGTCTGGCGGCGGGGTCTGCGCCGCCGCCTGCACCACGGCCAGATCGGTGGGGGCATTGGCGAACTGCGCCGCCGCCTTGGCCAGCGCCGCCTTCTGCTTGTCCACTTCGCCCAGCATCCCGTACGAGCGGATCAGTTTCGCCCATTCCGCCGAGCTGCCGCCCTGCGCGTCGAGCCGGGCGGCAAGCTGGTCCACCATGCCGCGGATCATCTGCTGGCGCGCCTCGGGCGACATCTGCGCCGCGGCCTGCAGGTCGCTCGCCGAGGGGCCGGGCGCGCCCGGAATCGGCGGCGGGGTGTAGTTGATGCCGGCCAACTGCGCGACGTCGGCGATCTGCGCCCGGACCGGCGCGATCCACGGCGCATCGGCCGGGCCTTCATCGAGCAGCGGCGCCCAGAACTGGAACGCCACATCCGGCCGCCCGGTCTGGGCGAACATGAGGCCGGTGTAGTAGCGCGCGGTGCCGTTCCTGGGGTCAAGTTGCAGCGCCTTCGCCAGCGGCTGATCCGCCTGCGGCGAGACGAAGCCGTTGGTCGCGAGGATCATCAGCCCGGCCTGCGAGACATAATCCTCGGCACTGGCGTTGGCGCCCTCGATCCGGATCACCTGCGCCTGCGCCTTCCAGGCAGCCGGATAATTCCCCAGCCGCGCCTCATACTGCGCCAGAAGCTGCTCGCCGCGCAGGTCGTCCGGCCGGGCGATCACGGCGGCGCGCAGCTTGGTCATCAGGTCGAGAAAGCCCGGCTCGACCTGCGCCGCGGGGGCTGGCGGCACCTGAGCCTCGACCGTGGCCTGCGAGGGGCGCGCGTCGCGCATCCGCTGCGCCTCGGCAAACCGTTCGGTGTTGGGCAGGTCGGGATAGCCCGGCGCCCCGATCCGGTCGTAAAGCCGGAGCGCGCCGACCCCGGCCGTCACCATCGCCAGCGCCGCGACCCAGGTTGCGGCGCGCGGCGCGCGTGCCACGGGCGCGCCGCCTGCCAGCGCGCGGTCGGCGTCGAGCACGCGGCGCGCCACTTCGGTGCGCAACCGTCCGGCCTCGTCGGCGCCAAGGGTGCCGCGGGCCAGGTCGCGATCAACCTCGGTCAACTGGTCGCGATAGACCTGCAGATCGTAGCCCGCCGCCGGTTCCGCCCCGCGCCCGCCGCGCAGCGCCAGCAGCATCACCGCCGTGACCACCGCCGTCACGCCGCCAGCGGCGATCCAGAACTCCCAGTCGATCATCGGCGTCTCCCTTTGCGCCTTCCATGTAGGGCGGATTTGCGGGCCGAAAAAGGCCCAATCGCCCCATGGCCCCGGCGTGGGGCCGGGCGGCGTGTCGCAGGGCAATGTCGTATTCTTCCCCGATTGTGCCGCTGGCAGGTGCGGATATATACCGGTCCCGTTCCAGAACCGCATGCAGGGCCGCAGGGCCGGGGCCAGGGGGAATCGATCCGCCGATGAAACGCTATTCCGTCTTTGCCATCGCCCGCGAGGCGCTCCGCTTTCATCAGGGGTGGGAGCGTGCGTGGCGCTCGCCCGTGCCCAAGAAATCCTACGACGTCGTGATCGTCGGCGCCGGGGGGCATGGGCTGGCCACGGCCTACTACCTTGGCAAGAACTTCGGCATCACCAATGTCGCGGTGATCGAGAAGGGCTGGCTGGGCGGCGGCAACACCGGCCGCAACACCACCATCATCCGGTCGAACTACCTGCAGGATCCCTCGGCCGCGATCTATGAAAAGGCGCGCAGCCTTTACGAGACGCTGAGCCAGGATCTGAACTACAACGTGATGTTCAGCCCGCGCGGGCTCTTGATGCTGGCGCAGACCCACCACGAGGTGCGCGGCTACCTGCGCACGGTGCATGCCAACACGCTGCAAGGAGTCGAAACTTCGTGGATCGAGCCGCCCAAGGTCAAGGACCTGGTGCCGATCATCAACATCGACGGGCCGCGCTATCCGGTGCTGGGCGCGCTCTATCAGGCGCGCGGCGGCACCGCGCGGCACGATGCGGTGGCCTGGGGCTATGCGCGGGCCTGTTCCGGCATGGGGATGGACATCATCCAGCAGTGCGAGGTGACCGGGGTTCGCTCCGAGGCTGGCCGCGTCACCGGGGTGGAGACCACGAAGGGCTTCATCGGGGCCAAGAAGATGGGCATCGTGGTGGCCGGGCATTCGGGGCAGGTCGCCGAGATGGCGGGCTTCCGCCTGCCGGTGGAGGCGGTCGCCTTGCAGGCGCTGGTGTCCGAGCCGATCAAGCCCTGCATGGACGTGGTGGTGATGGCCAACACGGTGCACGGCTACATGAGCCAGTCCGACAAGGGCGAGATGGTGATCGGCGGCGGCACCGACGGGTTCAACAACTTCACCCAGCGCGGGTCTTTCCAGCATATCGAGGAAACCCTGCGCGCGCTGATCGAGACCTTCCCGATGATCTCGCGCCTGAAGATGCTGCGGCAGTGGGGCGGGATCGTCGACATGACCGGCGACCGCTCGCCGATCCTGTCGAAAACGCCGCTCGGCAACTGCTTCATCAACTGCGGCTGGGGCACCGGCGGGTTCAAGGCGATTCCCGGCTCGGGCTGGGCGATGGCGGAACTGATGGCGAAGGGCGAGCCGGGACCGCTGGCGGCGGCGTTCGGCATGGAGCGCTTCCGCGAGGGGCGGTTCATTGATGAGTCCGTGGCGGCGGGGGTGGCGCATTGATGGCGAGTATTGCAGAAGTTGAGAAGATTGCCCTGGAGATCACGGCATCTCTTCAAACATGTAGAAAATGGGCTCATATCAGTGCAGGCGTCGCCACGGCTATCTTCTTGGGTGGGCTTGTCTTTTCTGCCAACGATGCAACTAGGTTTTCTCGCTGGGGTGCGATAGGTATCGCTATCGCGCTGATTTGGAACTTCTACTGGTCAAGTAGGTTGTCCAAATTGCAGAACGAATATGCGTTCGGATTACGTTCATCTGGCAACGAATTTCTGATGCGTATGACGTCAGATGACGTGTCTAAAGCCCGCACAATGGCGAACGACCTGTCCGCCTCAATACCGCGATTGGCGGCGTTCGTCCTTTTTGTTGAGATAGCAATGACACTTATTTCGACGATCATCTGGGGCTACGGCGACTTGCTCCTATGCAAAGTCGCTAAATGGGAGGTCACCTCATGCTGACCCTCACCTGCCCCTACTGCGGCGTCAAGGCCGAGGAAACCGAGCTTGCCCCCGGCTACGAGGCGCATCTGAAGCGCTTCGGCGCGGGGTCGTCAGATGACGATTTCGAGTCCTACATGTTCGCGCGCAAGAACCCCAAGGGCGTCCATTTCGAACGCTGGCGCCATGCCTATGGCTGCGGGAAATGGTTCCTTGCCGCCCGCGATACCGCCACGCTGGAGGTGTTCGGCACCTATCCCGCGCAATCGAAGGAACCCCCGGCCGACCTGATCGACAAGATCAAGGCGAAACGGCCGGGCTGGGAGGGCTGGAAATGAGCACGCGTCTGGCCCGTGGCGGCCGTCTGATCGACCGCGCGACATCGGTGGAATTCTCGTTCAACGGCAACCGCTTGCGCGGGTTCGCCGGGGATACGCTGGCGGCAGGGCTGCTGGCCAACGACCAGATGCTGGTCGGCCGCAGCTTCAAGTACCACCGTCCGCGCGGCGTGGTGGCGAGCGGGGCGGAAGAGCCGAACGCGCTGGTCAATCTCGGTCAGGGCGGGCGGTTCGAGCCGAACCAGCGCACCACCACGACCGAACTGTTCGACGGGCTTTATGCGACCTCGCAGAACCACTGGCCGAGCCTGGAGTTCGACATCGGCGTGCTGAACAACTACGCCGCCCGGATGCTGCCCGGCGGGTTCTACTACAAGACCTTCATGTATCCGCGCGCGGCGTGGAAACATGTGTTCGAGCCGATCGTGCGGCAGTCGGCGGGGCTGGGCAAGGTGCCACAGGAACCCGACGCAGACCGTTACGAATACACGTATTTCTTCACCGACGTGCTGGTGGTCGGCGGCGGCATCGCGGGGTTGCAGGCCGCAACGGCCGCTGCGGAAGCCGGGGCCCGCGTGATGCTGATCGAGCAGACCGCCCACTGGGGCGGCCGCGCGCCGGTGGATGGCATGACGGTGGACGGCAAACCCGCTGAGGCGTGGGTCAATTTCACCGTCGAAGCCCTTGAGAAGATGCAAAATGTCACGCTTCGGCTGCGCTGCATGGCGGCCGGGGTCTATGACCACGGCTATGTGCTGGCCGATGAGAATGTGGCCGATCACACCCCCGGCGACGGACGGCCCCGGCACCGGCTGTGGCGCATCAGGGCGAAACGGATCGTGACGGCGACGGGCGCGATCGAGCGGCCGCTGTCCTTCGCGGGCAACGACATTCCGGGCGTGATGCTGGCGGGGGCGGTGCGTGACTACGTGGTGAACTTCGCCGTGTCGCCGGGCGACCGCACCGTGGTGGTGACCAACAACGACGACGCCTACCGCACCGCACTGGCGCTGAAGGCGGCGGGGCTGATGGTGCCGGTGATCGTCGATGCGCGGCCTGAAGCGACTGGCGCGCTGCCGCAGGCGGCGCGCGCGGCAGGCATCCGGGTGGAAACCGGCAAGGCCATCGCCAAGGTGAAGGGCGGCAAGCGCGTCACCGGCGTGTCGCTGTGCCTGCAGGCGGGCGAAGGTGCTGTTCTGGAAGAGATTTCCTGTGACGCGGTCGCCATGTCGGGCGGCTGGTCGCCGGTCGTGCACCTGTGGAGCCATTGCGGCGGCAAGCTGGTCTGGGACGATGCACGGGCCTGTTTCCGCCCCGACGCCACGCGCCCGCCGACGGGCGACGATGGCGCGGGCTTCGTGATCGCGGCGGGGGCGGCCAATGGAGCGCTGCTGGCGCGCGACACGCTGGCCGATGCCGATGCGGCGGGGCGCACCGCAGCCTCGCAGGCCGGGGCCACGGGCGCCTCGGCGCCGCACCCGGTCGCCGAAGCTGCTGCCGAGGCGCCGATGCAGCCGGTCTGGATCATGCCGCAGGGTGCCGGGCCGGAGTTGCGGGCCAAGATGTGGCTCGACTACCAGAACGACGTGAAGGTGTCGGATGTGCAGCTTGCGGCCCGCGAGGGCTACGAGAGCGTCGAACATACCAAGCGCTATACCACGCTGGGAATGGCGACGGATCAGGGGAAACTTAGCAACATCAATGGCCTGGCGGTGCTTGCTGATGCACTGAACGCGCCCATTCCGCAGGTTGGCACCACCACGTTCCGGCCGCCCTACACGCCGGTGCCGCTGGGTGCGCTGGCGGGCGAGGCGCGCGGCGAGATGTTTCAACCGCTGCGCCGCACGCCGCTGCACGAATGGCATGACGCGAACGGGGTGGAGTGGGAGCCGGTCGGCCTCTGGCGCCGCCCCTATTGCTACAAGCGCGCCGGGGAAAGCACCGAAGCCGCGGTGCATCGCGAGGTCTTGAACACGCGCGAAAACGTCGGGCTGCTGGACGCCTCGACCCTTGGCAAGCTGGTGGTGAAGGGGCCGGACGCGGGCCGGTTCCTCGACATGCTTTACACCGGCGTGATGTCGACGCTGCCGGTCGGCAAGTGCCGCTATGGCCTGATGTGCAACGAGAACGGCTTTCTCAGCGACGACGGCGTGGTGGCGCGCATCGACGAGCAGACCTGGCTGTGCCACACCACCAGTGGTGGCGCCGACCGCATCCACGCCTGGATGGAGGATTGGCTGCAATGCGAGTGGTGGGACTGGAAGGTCTATGTGGCCAACCTGACCGAGCAGTTCGCGCAGGTCGCCGTGGTTGGGCCGAAGGCCCGCAAGGTGCTGGAATTGCTGGGCGGCATGGATGTGTCGAAGGAAACGCTGCCGTTCATGCAATGGGCGGACGGCACGCTGGGCGGGTTCCGCGCACGGGTCTACCGGATCAGCTTTTCGGGCGAACTCAGCTATGAGATCGCGGTTCCGGCCAGCGAGGGCCGTGCGTTCTGGGACGCCGTGGTGACGGCGGGCGCCGAATTCGGCGCGATGCCCTATGGCACCGAGGCGCTGCACATCCTGCGGGCGGAAAAGGGCTTCATCATGATCGGGGACGAGACCGACGGGACGGTGATCCCGCAGGATCTGGGCCTGAGCTGGGCGATTTCAAAGAAGAAGGCGGACTTCCTTGGCAAGCGCGGGCAGGAGCGGGTGCACATGACCGACCCGGAGCGCTGGAAGCTGGTCGGGCTGGAAAGCCTGGACGGATCGGTGATCCCGGATGGCGCCATCGCGGTGGCGCCGGGGACCAACGCGAACGGCCAGCGCAACACCGAAGGCCGTGTGACATCAACCTATTACTCGCCGACGTTGAAGCGCGGCGTCGCGATGGGGCTGGTGCGGCGCGGGCCCGAGCGGATGGGCCAGACGGTGGAATTCCCGAAGATCGGCGGCGGTTCGGTGGTCGCAAAGATCGTCGATCAGGTGGTCTTCGACAAGGACGGGGAGAAGCAGAATGTCTGACATCGCCAGTGCGCTGGGCGGCACCCGGTTCGACGGCTTCGCGACGGTGGAAGAGATCGGGCCGGTCGGCATGATCACGCTGCGCGGTGTGCTGGCCTCGCCCGCCCTGCAGGCGGCGGTGATGGCGGCAGTGGGCGTTGCCGTGCCCGCGCCCCGGCGGATCGAGATGGCGGCGGATCGCGGCGCGGGCTGGATGTCGCCCGACGAGGTGCTGCTGACGCTGCCCTATGCCGAGGTGCCGGGGGTGCTTGCCGCGCTGACGTCGGCGCTGGCGGGGGAACACGCGCTGGCGGTGGATGTGTCGGACGCCCGCGCGGTGTTCCGCATCAAGGGGACGCGGGCGCGCGAGGTGCTGATGAAGCTCTGCCCCGTCGATCTGGCGCGCGCCAGTTTCGGCCCCGGCGAACTGCGCCGCACCCGCGTGGCCCAGGTGGCCGCCGCCTTCTGGATCAGCGGGCCCGAGGAGTTCACGCTGGTCTCGTTCCGCTCGGTCGGGCGCTACGTGTTCGACCTCTTGGCCAACGCCGCCGCGAAGGGCAGCGAGGTCGGGGTTTTCTGACGCGCGTCCATGACGCGACCGTGAGCACAGCAGGGCAGAGCGTGTTCCGGCGCTTGATGGTCAGTGATTTCAACAACCTCGACGTGTCGCAGGGGCACTGCGTCCAGCGCTGACCGGCGCGCATCGGGGTGCGGCGGGCCCATCTTCGCTTGACCTTCGGCGCCCGAGGGGCCTTATTCCCCCTGACGTTCACCCTCGCGCGAAAGGATTGCTCCGATGGCATTCGAACTTCCCGACCTTCCCTATGCCCATGATGCGCTGGCCGCTCATGGCATGTCGAAAGAGACGCTGGAGTATCACCACGACCTGCACCACAAGGCCTATGTCGACAACGGCAACAAGCTGATCGCGGGCACCGAGTGGGAAAGCAAGTCGGTCGAGGATATCGTCCGCGGCACCTATCAGGCCGGCGCCGTGGCGCAGAACGGCATCTTCAACAACGCGTCCCAGCATTGGAACCATGCCCAGTTCTGGCAGATGATGGGGCCGGGCGCCAAGGCGATGCCGGGCGCGCTGGAAAAGGCGATCACCGAGGCCTTCGGGTCGGTGCAGAAGTTCAAGGACGACTTCGCCGCCGCCGGTGCGGGCCAGTTTGGCTCGGGCTGGGCCTGGCTGGTGAAGGACAAGGACGGGTCGCTCAAGGTCACCAAGACCGAGAACGGGGTGAACCCGCTCTGCTTCGGGCAGACCGCCCTTCTGGGCTGCGACGTGTGGGAACACAGCTACTACATCGACTACCGCAACAAGCGCCCGGCCTATCTGACGAACTTCCTCACCAACCTCGTCAACTGGGAAAACGTGGCCTCGCGCCTTTGACCTTGGCGTGATCGACCGTCGCACCCTTCTGAAAGGCCTGCTGGGGTTGCCCCTGGCGGGCCTTGCCGCTTCGGTCTACGGCTTTTTCGTGGAACCGGCGCTGGAGTTGCGCGTGCAACGCTGGGCGATCCGGCCGCAGGGCTGGCCCGACGGGCAGCGGCTGCGCGTGGCCATCCTGACCGATCTGCACATGTGCGAGCCCTATCTGACGCTGGGTCGGCTGGCGCGCGTCGTGGCGCGCACCAACGCGCTGAAACCCGACCTGACCGTGGTGCTGGGCGATCTGCCGGCCAATTCGCGCTTCATCACCCGCGCGATCCCGCCCGAGGAAACCTGCCCGGTGCTGGCCGGATTGTCGGCGCCGCTGGGGGTGCATGCGGTGCTGGGCAACCATGACTGGTGGCAGGATCCGATGGCGCAGAAACGCCGCGCCGGGCCGACCCGCGCCGGTCTGGCGCTGGCGGCGAACGGCATCCCGGTGCTGGAGAACCGCGCGATCCGGCTGGGCACCGGGGCGGGCGCCTTCTGGCTGGCGGGCCTGGGCGACCAGATCGCGTTTCCCGACGGCAAGGGCCACTGGACCGGGGTGGACGACCTGCCCGGCACGCTGGCGCAGGTGACCGACGACGCGCCGGTGATCCTGCTGGCGCATGAGCCCGACATCTTTCCGCAGGTGCCAAGCCGTGTCGCCCTGACTCTGAGCGGGCATACCCACGGCGGCCAGGTGCGGCTGTTCGGCTACTCGCCGGTGGTGCCCTCGGACTACGGCAACCGCTATGCCTACGGCCCGGTCGAGGAGACCGGGCGCCACCTCGTCGTGTCGGGCGGGCTGGGCTATAGCGGCATCCCGGTGCGGTTCGGCGTGCCGCCCGAAATCACCGTGGTGGACCTCGGCTGACGGCCCGGGCGCCGCGTCAGGACAGGGCGGCCCGCAGCGCCGGGGCAAGGGCGGCCACGTCCGGCATGGCGGTGACATAGTCGCGCATTTCGGCGGGGGCGAAGCCCTTTGCGATGATGTGCTCCATCAGCGCCAGCAGCGGTTGCCAGTAGCCTTCGGTATCCAGCAGGAAGATCGGCCGGGCGTGCAGGTCAAGCTGGCGCCAGGTCAGCACCTCGAAGAACTCGTCCAGCGTGCCTGCGCCGCCCGGCAGCACCACGATCGCGTCGGAGTTCACGAACATGAGTTTCTTGCGCTCGTGCATCGTCTCGGTGATGACGAGGGTCGATAGGTCGCGCTTGCCCTGTTCGTGGCGCAGAAGGTGGGTGGGGATCACGCCGAAGGTGGCCGCCCCCGCACCCTGCGCGGTGCGCGCGACCTCGCCCATCAGCCCGACATCGCCCGCGCCGTAGACCAGCCGCCAGCCCTCCGCCGCGATCAGCGCCCCCACGTCGCGCGCCGCCGCGGTGTAGGCGGCGCTGGTGCCGGAACGGGAGCCACAGTAGACGCACACGGAACGCAAGGGACGGGACATCGGCACATCGCTTTTTCAATAGGGGTTGCTTTGGCCCCTGATAGCGGGGTTCATAGGGCCACTCAAGCGTCGGCCGGGGATGGTCGGCTTGGCGGGGAAGACGGAATGAAGGGCTGGAACGAGCTGGGGACAGGTGGCAAGGCGGCTGCTTTCGCGGTGGCGGGACTTGCGGTGGCGGCGGTTGCGTTCATCTGGTTGCGGCACGCGCCGCCCGCGATGCCGCCGCAGGCGCCCGCGGTCGCGCTGGCGCCTTCCGCAACAGCGCCCGCAACAGCGCCCGCTCCGGCCGATCAGACCGCGAGCCAGATCGCGAGCCAGACCGCCCTGGCCACTCCGCCAGCCGTGCCCGCGCCGGTTGTGCCCAGCTTTGATATCGTGCGCGTCACCCCGGAGGGCAGCGCGACGGTCGCGGGTCGGGCCGAGGGCGGTGCAACGGTCGATGTCAGGGTGGATGACGCCTCCGCCGCAACCGCGCCGGTCGATGGCGGCGGGCATTTCGCCGCGATGTTCAGCCTTGCCCCGTCCGATCAGCCGCGTGTCGTGACGCTGACCGAGACGCTGGCCGACGGCACCAAGGTGGCCTCGACCCAAAGCGTCATCGTCGCGCCCACGGCCAAACCCGCCGAGGTGCCGAGCGCGGCCCCGGCAACGACTGGCCAGGCGCCCACCGCCACCGCCGCGGCGACGACGGCGGCCCCCGAAGCCCCGGCATCGACGACGGCGGCGTCGGCAATCCCCGCCCCGGCGACCGCAGCGACAACGCCGCCGGTGCCCGCGGCGACAGCGCAACCGGACGCAACGGCCTCGACCGCGACAGGCGCGACCGGGACGGCTGCCCCGGCACCCGCGACGGCCGCGCAAACCGGCACCCAGACGGCGGCCGCCATGCCGCCAGCCGCCCAACCGGCCGAGGCCGCACCCGCGCCGGGCGCCGCCACGCAAACGGCCGCGCTGCCAGGCGCCATCGCCGCGGCGCCGCAGCCGGTCCAGGCCGCGCCCGCGACAGCGGCAGCCCCGGCGGCTGGCAGCGCCGCCAGCACAGCGGAGGCGCCTGCCGTCCTGCTGGCCGACAAGGGCAGCGTCACGGTGATGCAGCCTGCCGCCGCGTCGGCGGAAACGATGCAGAACGTCGGCATCGACGCGATTGCCTATTCCGAGACCGGCGCGGTGGAACTGTCGGGGCATGGCAGCGCCAGTGCCAATGTGCGCATCTACATCGACAATGCGCCCGTCATCACCGTGCTGATCGGCGCCGACGGCAAGTGGAAGCTGACGCTGCCGGACCTGCACGAGGGGGTCTACACGCTGCGCGCCGATCAGATCGACGCGGCGGGCAAGGTCACCTCGCGGTTCGAGACGCCGTTCAAGCGCGAATCCTCCACCGCGCTGGCCTCGGCGGGGGTGATCGGCGGCCCCTCGGTGGGGGTGCGCGCGGCGATCATCACGGTGCAGCCGGGCTATACGCTCTGGGGCATCGCGCGCACCAATCTGGGCAGCGGCATCCTTTACGTGAAGGTGTTCGCCGCCAACCGCGACCAGATCCGCAATCCCGACCTGATCTACCCCGGCCAGGTCTTCGCGGTGCCCGGCAGCAACTAGGCCCCTGCGCTGCCGCAGGCTAGCTGCGCATCCGGGGCACTGGCGTTCTTCCCCGCACCGCCCTAGGTATGCCCGCAACCGAGGAGACGGACATGAGCCTTAACGAAACAGGCACCACCGGGGGCGGCGACAAGGGCACCCTGCGCACGATCCGCCGGATTCTGCCCTACCTCTGGCCCAAGGGGCAGGCCTGGGTGAAGCGCCGCGTGGTGATCTCGCTGGTCGCGCTGGTGCTCGCGCAGGTCGCCTCGCTGACCACGCCATTCTTCTACAAGGCGGCGGTCGACAGTCTGGTGGGCAAGTCGCATGACGAAACCTGGCTGCTGGCGATGGGTGCGATCGGGCTGACGGTCGCCTACGGGATCGCGCGGCTGTTCAACGTCGGCTTCGGCGAAATGCGTGACGCGGTGTTCGTGCGGGTCGGCCAGCGCGCGCTGCGGCTGCTGGCGCTGGAGACCTTCACCCATATCCACCGCCTTTCGATGCGCTATCACATCACGCGCAAGACCGGCGGCCTGTCCCGCGTGATCGAGCGCGGCGTGAAGGGCGTCGATTTCCTGCTGCGCTTCACGCTCTTTTCGGTCGGCCCGCTGATCCTGCAACTGATCATCGTGCTGGTGATCTTCGCGAGCCTGTTCACGGTCTGGTATGCGCTGGTCGTGCTGGTGTCGATCGTGGCCTATGTGATCTTCACCATCCGCGTCACCGAATGGCGGGTGCAGATCCGGCGCGAGATGAACACCCAGGATACCGACGCCAACCAGAAGGCGATCGACAGCCTGCTGAACTTCGAGACGGTGAAATACTTCGGCTCCGAGGCGCGCGAGGCGATGCGCTACGACGGCGCGATGGCGAAATATGAAGACGCCGCGGTGAAGACCGGGCAATCGCTCAGCTTCCTCAACTTCGGCCAGGCGCTGCTGATCACCGCCGGGCTGGTGGCGGTGATGGTGATGGCGGCGCTGGGCGTGCAGCAGGGCAAGCTGACGGTCGGCGATTTCGTCATGGTCAACGCCTACATGATGCAGATCACCCAGCCGCTTGGCTTCCTCGGCACCGTCTACCGCGAGATCCGGCAGTCGTTGATCGACATGTCGGACATGTTCGACCTCTTGGACCAGCCCGCCGAGATCATCGACCGGCCGGACGCGCGGGCGCTGAAGGTGACGGGCGGCGAGGTCGTGCTGGACAACGTGTTCTTCGGCTACGAGTCGGCGCGACCGATCCTGAAGGGCGTCACGATCCGGGTCGGCGCCGGGCAGTCGGTGGCGATCGTCGGGCCCTCCGGCTCGGGCAAGTCCACCATCGGGCGGCTGTTGTTCCGGTTCTACGAGGTCACCGGCGGGTCGCTGAAGATCGACGGGCAGGATGTGCGCGACGTGACGCAGGACAGCCTGCACGCCCAGATCGGCGTGGTGCCGCAGGATACCGTGCTCTTCAACGATACCGTGCTGTACAACATCGCCTATGGCCGCCCGACGGCGAGCCCGTCCGAGATCGAAGAAGCCGCGCGGGCGGCGAAGATCCACGACTTCATCGTGTCGCTGCCCGAGGGCTATCAGACCAAGGTCGGCGAGCGCGGGCTGAAGCTGTCGGGCGGCGAGAAGCAGCGCGTGGGGATCGCCCGCACACTGTTGAAGAACCCGCCGATCCTGCTGCTGGACGAGGCGACCTCGGCGCTGGACACCCAGACCGAGCGCGACATCCAGGAAAGCTTGAAGGCGATGGGCAAGGGCCGCACCGTGATCACCATCGCCCACCGGCTGTCCACCATCGCCGACGCCGACCGCATCGTGGTGCTGGAACAGGGCGTGATCGTGGAAGAGGGCAAGCACGACGACCTGCTGGCCCACGGCGGCCGCTATGCCGCGATGTGGAACCGCCAGTCGGCCGAGGCCGAGGAGGCGGACGAGGAAGCCGCCTGAAGGCGGGGGCTTCACGCCCCCCAGCCCGCCCGGAGTGTTTCCGCCAGAAAGAAGCGGAAAGACGCCCGGATCAATACTCCTGCGGCCCGGCCTGCCAGGCCTTCACGAGGTTGCCAAAGCGGGTGAAGCGGCCCTCGAAGCTCAGCTCGATCGTGCCGATCGGGCCGTGGCGCTGTTTGCCGATGATCACCTCGGCCTTGCCGTGCACCCGCGCCATCGCCTCTTGCCACTTGGCCATCGCTTCGAGGTTGTCATCGCCGGGCTTTTCGCGCTCGCGGTAGTATTCGTCGCGGTAGACGAACATCACCACGTCGGCGTCCTGCTCGATCGAGCCGGATTCGCGCAGGTCGCTGAGTTGCGGGCGCTTGTCCTCGCGGCTTTCGACCTGGCGCGACAACTGGCTGAGCGCGATCACCGGGATGTTCAGCTCTTTCGCGATCGCCTTCAGCCCCTGGGTGATCTCGGAGACCTCCTGCACCCGGTTCTCTTTCGACGAGCCCTTCAGGAGTTGCAGGTAGTCGATGATCAGCACATCAAGCCCCTGCGTGCGCTTCAGCCGCCGGGCGCGGGCGGCGACCTGGCTGATCGGCAGGGCGGGGGTGTCGTCGATGTAAAGCGGGCAGGCCTCCAGCGCCTTCGCCGCCTCGACGAAGCGGCGGAACTCGGCCTCGGTCATGTCGCCACGGCGGATCTGTTCGGATGGCACTTCGGACGCTTCCGACAGGATACGGGCGGCAAGCTGTTCGGCCGACATTTCGAGGCTGAAGAAGCCGACCACGCCGCCCTGCACCGCGCCCTCGACCCCCTCGGCGGTGCGGCCGCGCTTGTAGGCCTTGGCGATGTTGAAGGCGATGTTGGTGGCCAGCGAGGTCTTGCCCATCGAGGGGCGCCCGGCGATGATCAAGAGGTCCGAGGGGTGCAGCCCGCCCAGCTTCTTGTCGAGGTCGATCAAGCCGGTCGAGATTCCGGCCAGCCCGCCTTCGCGCCGGTAGGCGGCGTTGGCGATGTTCACCGCATCGGTGACCGCCTTGAGGAAGGACTGGAAGCCGCGTTCCGCCACGCCCTGTTCGCCCAACTGGTACAGCCGCTGTTCGGCCTCGACGATCTGGTCCTTCGGCTCGGATGCGACCTCGATCTTGGCGGCCCGGGCGGCGATGTCGCGGCCCAGCGTGATCAGTTCGCGCCGCACCGCCAGATCATAGATCATCTGGGCATAGTCGCGCGCCGCATAGGCGGCGATGGCGCCCCCGGCGAGGCGGGCGAGATAGGCGGCACCGCCCAGTTCCTTCAGCCCGGCGTCATCCTCGAGGAAGGCCTTGATCGTCACCGGCGAGGCGAGCGCGTTCTTCAGGATGCGGGCGGCGGCGACCTCGAAGATGCGCTGGTGCACCGGCTCGTAGAAATGCTCGGACCGCACGAGGGACGAGATGCGGTCGTAGATGTCGTTGTTGGTGAGGATGGCGCCCAGCAGTTGCTGCTCGGCCTCGACGTTATGCGGTGCCGTTTCCGGTTCCAGGGCCTGCGGCAGCCCCGGCCGGATCGGCGTGATGTCGTTCATGTCCTGCCCCTGTCCCTGATCAAGCTGAGTAACCGTTCACGGTCGCGCGAGGCAAGGGGAAGAACCCTGTGGAGCCTTGCGGACGAATCGCGGCTGAACCCTGTGGATGGCTTGTGGATGGAATTGACCCTACCAGATCTGGGGGGCCATGTCGCGCCTTGTGCAGCGGATGGCGATTCCCGGCCGGCGCGGCGGCGCGGGTTATCCTCGTGGCCCGGGGATATTGTCCCCCGCCATTTTCAGGTGGCGCGGGCCTCCTGCCAGGCGCGCGGCGCGGTCAGGAAGCGCTCGACCTCGGCCAGCGTGGCTGCGTCGAAGGCGCCTGCGGTGCGCGCCTCGGCCAGCACGTCCCACCAGGTGCAGAGCGCGTGCAGGGTGATGCCCTGTTCGGCCAGCGCCTCGCGCGCGCCGGGGAAGATGTCGTAGAAGAAGATCACCGAGGTATGTGCGCAGGTTGCCCCGGTGGCCCGGATCGCCTCGACAAACGAGATCTTGGAGCCGCCATCGGTGGCGAGGTCTTCGACCAGCAGCACCCGGTCGCCTTCACCCATCACGCCCTCGATGCGGGCGTTGCGGCCGTAGCCCTTGGGTTTCTTGCGAACATAGGTCATCGGCAGGCCGAGCCGTTCGGCCAGCATCGCGGCGAAGGGGATGCCCGCCGTCTCGCCGCCCGCGATGTTGGTGAAGGCCTCGAAGCCCGCGCCGCGCAGCACCGTGCAGGCCATGAAATCCATCAGGGTGGATCGGATGCGCGGATGGCTGATCAGCTTGCGGCAGTCGATGTAGGTCGGCGACGGCAGGCCCGACGCCAGCGTGAACGGCGTTTCGGCGTTGAAATGCACCGCCCGGATCTCCAGCAGCATCCGCGCGGTCAGGCGGGCGATCTCGGCGGGCGCGGGGTAGGAGGAGGGCAGCAGCATGGGGTCGGTCCTTCTGTCGTGCGGCGTTCATCTTGGTTCAAGTATCCCCGCCGGAGGCTCCGACGGCGCCGCCGGGAGCCTCCGGCGGGGATATGTATCGCCAAGATGAATGGGGGGTCATTCAACGTGCCAAAGTAGCGGGAAGCCGGGGTCGAAGACGGTGACGGGCCCCGCGCCGGTGTCGATCTTGGCGGGATAGGCGACCGGGTTTCCCTTGCGCAGCGTGACCGTGTCCGCGTTGACCGGCAGGCCGTAGAAGGCGGGGCCGTGCAGCGAGGCGAAACCTTCCAGCCGGTCGAGCCGCCCCATGTCCTCGAATACATGGGCGAGGATCGACAGCGTGTTGGTCGCGGTGAAGCAGCCCGCGCAGCCGCAGGCGGCCTCTTTCAGCGCGTCGACATGGGGGGCGGAATCGGTGCCGAGGAAGAAGCGCGGATCGCCCGAGGTCGCGGCCTCGCGCAGCGCGAGGCGGTGGATCTCGCGCTTGGCGACCGGCAGGCAGTAGTAATGCGGGCGGATGCCGCCAACCAGGATGTGGTTGCGGTTGAGGATCAGGTGATGCGTGGTGATCGTCGCACCCAGGCCCTCGGACGCGGAGCGGACATAGGCGACGCCTTCCTGGGTGGTGACGTGCTCCAGCACCACGCGCAGGCCGGGGGTGATGCGGCGCAAGGGTTCCAGCACGCGGTCGATGAACACCGCCTCGCGGTCGAAGATGTCCACCGCGGGGTCGGTGACCTCGCCATGCACGCAGAGCGGCATGCCGATCTCGGCCATCGCCTCCAGCACCGGGCGGATCCGCGTGAAGTCGTGCACCCCCGAGGCGGAGTTTGTCGTGGCGCCCGCCGGGTAAAGCTTCACCGCCTGGGCAAAGCCGTTGGCGAAGGCGGCGATGACGTCCTCGGGGTCGGTCTCTTCGGTCAGGTAAAGCGTCATCAGCGGCGTGAAGGCGGCGCCCTCGGGCAGCGCCTTCAGGATGCGTTCGCGATAGTCGGCGGCTTGCCGGGCGGTGACCACGGGGGGCACGAGGTTCGGCATCACGATGGCGCGGGCAAAGTGGCGCGTGCTTTCGGGCAGGATGCCGTGCAGCATTGCCCCATCGCGCAGGTGCAGGTGCCAGTCGTCGGGGCGGCGCAGGGTGAGGGTGTCGGTCATGATGCGCACCGCGTTACACAAAAGCACGGGGGATTTCCAGTGGCGGCGGCGGTTCAGGCGGTGCCCGCTTGCTGTGCGGGTGCGCCTGCAAATCGGGCGATGCGGTCTGCATCCTCTCTTGCGGTGGCCGTCGCGGCGGCGCAGCCTCGCCGGGGCAACGCGGGAGGGTAGAAAGCGACATGGCCGACGCATCCGCCCTTGCCCCGATCCTGGAACGCACGCGCGGGCGCGCCGCGGTGGCGCTTGGTCCCGGCGGGCGGCTGGTCGGGCTGCATCAGTCGGGCTCAGCCAAGGCTTTCCTGCCGCGCGTGCATGGCGCGCCGCCCGAGGTGGTGTTCCTCAACACGGCGGGCGGGCTGACCGGGGGCGACCGGCTGAGCTATGCGCTGCGCCTTGCGCCCGGCGCGGTGGCGGTGGCGACGACGCAAACGGCCGAGCGCGCCTATGCCAGTTCCGGGGGCCGGGCCGAGGGGACGGTCGACCTGACGCTGGGCGCGGGCGCGAGGCTGGACTGGCTGCCGCAGGAGACGATCCTGTTCGACCGCTCGGCGCTGTCGCGGCGCCTCGTGGCCGATCTGGCGGGCGACGCGCGGCTGGTGCTGGCCGAAACCGTGGTGCTGGGCCGCGCCGCGATGGGCGAGCGGCTGGCCGAGGTCTGGCTGCACGACTGGCGCGAGGTGCGGCGCGACGGCGTGCCGGTCTTTGTCGAGCCGCTGCGGCTGACCGGCGCCACGCTTTGCCGGGGCGCCGCCTGTCTGGGCGGGGCGCGGGCGGTGGCGACGGTGGCGCTGATCGCACCGGGGGCCGAGGATATGTTGGGCCCGCTGCGCGCGGTGCTGGCCGAGGTGCAGGGGGTGGAGGCCGCGGCCTCGGCCTGGGGCGGCAAATGCGTGCTGCGGATGCTGGCCGCGGACGCGCAGCCCTTGAAACGGGCGCTGGCTTCGGTTCTCACTAGGTTGCGGGGCGCGCCGCTGCCCCGCGTCTGGCAGATGTGAGGAGAGGCGATGAACCTGACGCCACGGGAAAAGGACAAGCTGTTGATCAGCGTTGCCGCGATGGTGGCGCGCGGGCGGCTGGCGCGGGGCGTCAAGCTGAACCACCCCGAGGCGATCGCGCTGATCACCGATTACGTGGTGGAAGGCGCGCGCGACGGTCGCAGCGTTGCCGATCTGATGGAGGCGGGGGCGCAGGTGGTGGCGGCGGCGCAGTGCATGGACGGGATCGCCGAGATGATCCGCGACGTGCAGGTGGAGGCAACCTTTCCGGATGGCACGAAGCTGGTGACGGTGCATCATCCGATCCGGTGAGGCTTGCGGCCGGTGGCGGGAGCCTCCGGCGGGGATATTTGAGGACAGAAAATGGGGAAACAGATGATTCCGGGTGAGATTTTTCCAGCGGCGGGCGAGATCGTGCTGAACGCGGGCGCCGAGGCGGTCGAGATCACGGTGGCCAATACCGGCGACCGGCCGGTGCAGGTGGGCAGCCACTACCATTTTGCCGAGACCAACGCCGGGCTGGCCTTCGACCGGGCGGCGGCGCGGGGCAAGCGGCTGGACATCGCGGCGGGCACCGCGGTGCGGTTCGAGCCGGGGCAGACCCGCACGGTGCGGCTGGTGCCTTATGGCGGGGCGCGGCGGGTCTACGGCTTCAACGGTGCCGTGATGGGTGCGTTGTGAGGGTCGCCGTGGTGCTGGCGGCGCTGCTGCTGTCGCCGGGGGTGGCCGCGGCGCAGGATTGCGCGACTGCGGTGGCGCAGGCCGACCTGAACGACTGCGCCGGGCGTGATCTGAGGGCGGCGGATGCCAGGCTGAACGCGGCCTACATCAAGGCGCGCGATGCCATGCGCCGGATTGATGCCTACCTGCCCAAGGTCGAGCGCGGCGCCGAGGTTGCCCTGCTGGGCGCGCAGCGCGCCTGGATCGCGTTCCGCACCCAGGCCTGCATCGCCGAGGCCTATGCCAACCACGGCGGCTCGATCGAGCCGATGGTGCAGGCAACCTGCGCGACCCGTCTGACCGAGGCGCGGACCAAAGAACTGACCGACATGAGCGCCGGAAACTGAGCGCCGAAGAGGAGCCCCCCATGCCCGCCCGCCTTTCCCGCGCGACCTATGCCGACATGTACGGCCCCACCACCGGCGACCGCGTGCGGCTGGCCGATACCGATCTGATCATCGAGGTCGAACGCGATCTGACCGTTTACGGCGACGAGGTGAAGTTCGGCGGCGGCAAGGTGATCCGCGACGGCATGGGCCAGAGCCAGGCGAGCCGGGCCGAGGGGGCGGCGGATACCGTCATCACCAACGCGCTGATCCTCGACTGGACCGGCATCACCAAGGCCGACGTCGGGCTGCGCGACGGGCGCATCCTGCGGATCGGCAAGGCCGGCAACCCCGACACCCAGGCCGGGGTGGACATCATCATCGGGCCGGGCACCGAGATCATCGCGGGCGAGGGCAGGATCCTGACGGCGGGGGGGATGGACGCCCATATCCACTTCATCGCGCCGCAGCAGATCGAGGATGCGCTGCATTCCGGCATCACCACCATGCTCGGCGGCGGCACCGGGCCCGCGCATGGCACGCTGGCGACCACCTGCACGCCGGGGCCGTGGCACATCGGGCGGATGATGCAGGCGGCGGATGCGTTTCCGATGAACTTCGCCTTCGCGGGCAAGGGCAACGCCAGTCTGCCCGCCGCGCTGGAGGAACAGGTGCGCGCCGGCGCCTGCTGCCTGAAGCTGCACGAGGACTGGGGCACCACCCCCGCCGCGATCGACTGCTGCCTGTCGGTGGCCGACGCGATGGATGTGCAGGTGATGATCCACACCGACACGCTGAACGAATCCGGCTTTGTCGAGAACACGCTGGCCGCCTTCAAGGGCCGCACCATCCACGCCTTCCACACCGAGGGCGCGGGGGGCGGCCATGCGCCCGACATCATCAAGGTGGTCTCGGCGCCGAACGTGATCCCGTCGTCGACCAACCCGACGATGCCCTACACCGTGAACACGATCGAGGAACACCTCGACATGCTGATGGTGTGCCACCATCTGGACCGCTCGATCCCCGAGGATGTGGCCTTCGCCGAAAGCCGGATCCGGCGCGAGACGATCGCCGCCGAGGACATCCTGCACGACATGGGGGCGTTTTCCATCCTGTCGTCGGACAGTCAGGCGATGGGCCGGGTCGGCGAGGTGATCATCCGGACCTGGCAGACCGCGCACAAGATGAAGCTTCAGCGCGGGCGGCTGGCCGAGGAAACCGGCGACAACGACAACTTCCGGGTGAAACGGTATGTGGCGAAATACACCATCAACCCGGCCATCGCCCACGGGCTGTCGCGCCATATCGGCAGCGTCGAGGCGGGCAAGCGCGCCGATCTGGTGCTGTGGTCGCCCGCCTTCTTCGGTGTGAAGCCCGAGATGGTGCTGATCGGCGGCACCATCGTGATGGCGCAGATGGGCGACCCGAACGCCTCGATTCCGACGCCGCAGCCGGTCTACAGCCGCCCCATGTTCGGCGCCTTCGGGCGGTCGGTCGAACGCTCGGCGGTGATCTTCACCTCGGCCGCCGCCGAGGCCTACGGTGTGCGCGAACGGCTGGGGCTGGCCAAGGACGTGGTGGCGGTCGAAGGCACGCGGACGATCGGCAAGGCCGACATGCGGCTGAACGATGCGATGCCGCAGATCGACGTGAACCCGGAAACCTACGAGGTGCGCGCGAACGGCGAGTTGCTGACCTGTGCGCCCGCGGCGGAGCTGCCGCTGGCGCAGCGGTATTTCCTGTACTGACCCGCCCGGCCAAAGCCCGCCCATGCGGTCGGCGGGGGCTTGCGGGTGGCGGGCGCGCGCGTCAGGATCGGGGCAACCGGAACAACCTCGGGCAGGCCCATGACTCTGCATCGCATTTCCCTGTTGCCGCTGGTGCTTGTCACCGCCTTGGCGGGCTGCATGAACGACCTGTCCACGGTGTCCTCGGCCCCCGTGCGGGTGGTCTCGGCGGGCGAGGTGACGCAATGCAAATATGTCGTCAACCTCAATGACCGGCCGGGCATGTATGGCGCGCTGGCGACCCAGGGGCAGGACTATGCGCGCAAGGCGATCCTCGATCAGGCCGCGCAGGCGGGCGCGAACACGGTGGTGTTCGACAAGATCGACCCCGGCACGATGGTGACGGAAATCACCGCGACCGGTTACCGCTGCTGACCGCGCGGGGCTGACGCGGCGCGCCGATGCGCTATGCTGACCCGGCACGTTTCATGAAGGACCACAGGCCATGACCGATCTGCCCCCCGCCCACCGCATCCGCCGCGCCGGTCACGGCGGCGCGCTGGCCGACAGCGTGACGCTGGGCTACGATGCGCGCTTCCTGCGCCGCCGGATGCTGGATACCGCCAAGGGCGCCGCCTTCCTGGCCGACCTGCCCGAGACGACGAGCCTTGACGCGGGCGATGCCTTCGAACTGGACGACGGCCGCCTGATCGGCGTGATCGCCGCCGAGGAGCCGGTGCTGGAGGTGACGGGCGACCTTGCCCGCTTCGCCTGGCACATCGGCAACCGCCACACGCCCTGCCAGATCGAAGCGGGCCGCCTGCTGATCCGCGCCGACCATGTGCTGGCCGGGATGCTGGAGGGGTTGGGGGCGACCCTGCGCGCGACGGAAGAACCCTTCACCCCCGAGGGCGGCGCCTATGGCCACGGCCGCACCCTGGGCCACGACACCGGGCCGGGCGGGCACGGGCCGGGCGAGCCGGGGCACGATCACCCCCACCCGCATGTGCACCACCATGTCTCGCACACCACCGACGACGAACCCGAGGAGCCCCTGGCCGACGAGGGAGGCCCCGAGGTCTTTCGGTGACGGCGGCGCTGCTGAGCCTGGTGCAATGGCTCTCGCCCGCCTTTCCGGTGGGCTCGTTCGCCTATTCGCACGGGCTGGAACGGGCGATCGACGCGGGGCATGTGACCGATGCGGCCAGCCTGAGCCGCTGGCTGACGGACGTGCTGGCCGAGGGTGCGGGGCGGTCGGATGCGATCCTGCTGGCCCGCGCGCTGGATGGTGGCGACCCCGCGCCGCTGGCCGCACTGGCCGCGGCGCTGGCCCCGTCACGCGAACGCTGGGTCGAGACCACCGAACAGGGCGCGGCCTTCGCGCGCACCACCAATGCGCTGACCGGGCAGGACTGGCCGCCGATGCCGCTGCCGGTGGCCGTTGGCGTCGCCGCGCGCGGGCTGCAAGCGGCGCCGCCAGACGTGGTGGCGCTTTACCTGCACGCCTTCGCGGGCACGCTGGTGCAGGCGGCGGTGCGCTTCGTGCCGCTGGGCCAGACCGAGGGGCAGCAGGTGCTGGCGGGGTTGCACCCGCTGATCCTGCGGCTGGCGGCCCAGGCGGTCGAGGCGCCGTTGGAGGCGATCGGGTCGGGGGCCTTCGGCTCTGACCTCGCCGCGATGCAGCACGAGACGATGGAAACGAGGATCTTCCGGACATGACATCCCCCCACGGCCCGCTGCGCGTTGGCATCGGCGGCCCGGTTGGCGCGGGCAAGACGACGCTGACCGAGCATCTGTGCAGGGCTCTGCGCGACCGCTATTCGGTCGCCGTGATCACCAACGACATCTACACCCGCGAGGATGCCGAATACCTGATGCGCGTGCAGGCGCTGCCGATGGAGCGCATCCGGGGCGTGGAAACCGGCGGCTGCCCGCATACCGCGATCCGCGAGGATGCCTCGATCAACCTCGCCGCCGTCGCCGATCTGCGCCGGGCGTTCCCCGATCTGGACGTGATCCTGATCGAGTCGGGCGGCGACAATCTGGCGGCAACCTTCAGCCCGGAATTGGCGGATCTGACGATCTATGTCATCGACACCGCGGCGGGGCAGGACATTCCGCGCAAGAAGGGGCCGGGGGTCACGCGCTCCGACCTGCTGGTGGTGAACAAGATCGACCTTGCGCCCCATGTCGGGGTCGATCCGGTGCTGCTGGAATCCGACACCAGGGCGGCGCGGGGGGCGCGGCCCTATGTGATGGCCAACCTGCGGCAGGGGCGCGGCGTCGCCGAGGTGGTGGCGTTTGTGGAACGCGCGGGCGGGCTCTGATCAGGCGCGCGGCGCGGCGGGGGCGGGCAGTTCGGTGCCAAGCGCGTCGAGTTCTTCCTGCAGTTCCGCCAGCCGCCGCTTGAAGCGCGGCGCCGCCATCCGCCCCGACACGTTGCGGCACAAGAGCGCGGTCAGCAACGGGCGCCGCGCCGCATCCAGTTTCGTCAGCAGCGCCCGCAGGTAGGGCCCGTGATCGCGGCGCGCGCGCAGAAGCCGCCAGAAGGTCGCGGCGTTGAAGTCGCCCTTGCCGGCGGCCTCGATCACCGCCGACAGGATGCCGAGCTTGTCCAGTGTCGGCTCGATCAGCGCGCCAAGGTTGCGGCAGCGCAGCTTGGTCACGAAGGGCTTGGTGAACAGCGCCGCCTGCATCGCGTCCAGCGCCTCTTCGGGGTCGTAGATCACGAAGACCTCGCCCGCGCCCTCGATCATGTCGGGGGCGTAGCCGTAGCGGCTGGTGAAATCGAGACGCCGCATCGCCCTGTGGCGCTTGTCCCATTCGGTGATCATCGGATCGAGCGTGGCGGTGGGGCGAACGGCGATCACCGTCGCCCCCGGCGCGGTCACCGAAAAGGCCGCCGCCGCATAGGCGCCCATGTCCGAGCCGTAGAACACGACATGGTCGAAATCCTCGAAGAAGGCGTCATCCACCAGCCGGTCGAAATAGGCGAAGATGGCAGGGTCGCGATACCAGGTTTCCCCTTCGGCGATCAGGCACAGGTGCGACCAGCCGTGGGCACGGGCCTGGGCCAGTCCAGCGGGCAGCTTTTCGGAGGTGCGGGTGCGGATCGCCTCGACCGTTTCGAAGGTCACCAGCAGGGTGGGGGTTTCATCCGCGAAAAAGGCGCTGTGGTGCGCGCCGAGGCGCTGAAAATAGCCGAGCTCCTCGCCGATCTCCTCGATCCGCTCGAACCAGGCATCCCGCGTGGTGGTCTCGGCCGCGTCCGCTGTCCGCAGGTCTTCATCCATGATCGTGCCTATGCCTTCTCCCACCGAGGGCAGGATGCCAGTGTGCGATGGCAGGACTTTGCGGGCAATGGGGCAATGCTGCGGAATGGTCCCCGCAACCGTCAACAGTCGGGCGCGACTGTTGCGCCAGTGTCGGGTGTTCGCCGCGCATGGGCGAGGATCAGCGCCGCTTCGGCCCGGCTGAGCACCCGCGTCGGCGAGGCCATCATCAGCCGCCCGAACAGCGCGCGCCAGGGCTCTTCAGTCATCAGGGCGGCAAAACGGGCGCGGCGCCAGGCGACGGCGGCGCGGTGCAGCGGCCCCAGCACCGGGTCGGTGTGCAACGCGGCAAGGATCGCGGCGCGGGCCGGGGCGAGGGCGTCGATGGCGCCGTCCTCAACCGCGCAGAAGTTGCGTTCGACCCAGTAGGCCATGTCGAAGGCGCCCGCCTCGCGGTTGGCGCGGCCGCGATCGGCCTTGACGACATAGCTTTCCATCGCGCCCAAGGCGTAGTGGTTGAGCTGCACGAGGCCGTAATTGTCCTGCCCGAAGTCGGAGAACACGCGGGCGGTGTGGAACTGCGGGCCCAGGCGACGACCCGAGCCATCGAACCAGACCTGATCCGCCAGCCGCTCGGGGTCGGGGCTGCGCGGGCGGTGCACGCCCAGCTTGCGGTAGCTGCCGTCGTTGCGAAACAGCGTCTTGAACATCGCGGCGCGCCAGGGCCATTCCAGCACCGCGGGCGCCGCGCGGCGGAAGGTTTCGCTGACCGGGCGATCCTCGTAGGCGACCACGCCGTCATTGCCGAAGAACCGCCAGGTCAGGGTGATGGCCGTGGCCTCGGGCAGCGCGGCCAGCAGCGCCGGGATGGTGTGATCGCCGGCGTGGATGGTGACGAATTCGTCGACGTCGCAGACCAGCACCCAGTCGGCCGCTGCCACCAGCGGATGCCGGTCGGCGGCCTTCAGTGCCGCCCATTGCGGGCCTTCGGGCGCGGGTCCGGGGTTGGGCTGATGCGTCAGCCAGCCCATCGCCGCCAACCGGTCCAGCATCGCGTCGGTGCCGTCGGTGCAGTCATTGGTGAAGACCAGCAGGTCGGTGATACCCGCAGCGCGATGGTGCGCCAGCCATTCGAGCAGGAAGGCGCCCTCGTTCTTCATCGTGGTGACGGCCAGCACGCGCATGGCGCCACCCTGCCCGGCGGCGGCGGGGCGCGCAAGGGCCAGCCGAGGGGACGGTGAACGGGGGGGAGATCCCCGCTTGCGCGGGCATGACGCGGGCCTCAGCGGCGCGCGAGACCGGCGGTCAGCGCGCCCATGCCGATCAGCGCGGTGCCGCCCGCCCGGTTCATCCAGCGCAGCACGGCGGGGCGGCGGATGCGGGCGCGCAGCCGGTCGGCCAGCAGCGCGTAGAGCAGCGCGTTCAGCGTGGCGAGGGTGACAAAGGTGGCGATCAGGGTGGCGAACTGCGGCGCCAGCGGTGCAGCGGGACGCAGGAACTGCGGCACGAAGGCGATGAAGAAGGCGATGGATTTCGGGTTCAGCGCGGTGACGGTGGCGGCATGGGCAAAGACGGCGCGCGCGGCTTTCGGTTCCGGTGTGGCGATGTCGTCAAGCCTGGGGGTGGAGCGCAGAAGCCGGATGCCCATCCAGACCAGATAGGCCGCGCCGATCCATTTCAGCGCGGTGAACAGCTTGGCCGAGGCCAGCACCACCGCGCCGAGGCCGAGAAGCGAGGCGCTCATCGCGATGAAATCCCCCAGCGCCACACCCAGCGCCATCGCCAGCGCGACGCGGCGTCCCTGCGTCAGCGAATAGGAAATGACCAGCAGGATCGTCGGCCCCGGCAGCATCAGCAGGACCGTGGCGGCGGCGACGAAAGCGAGCCAGAGCTGGAACGACATGGGGACTCCTTGACAGGAGCCGAGCGAGCCATGCCGCCCGGCGCCTGTCAAGCGTTCAGAAGAACGCCTGCAACCCGGTGATCGCGCGGCCCAGGATCAGCGCGTGCACGTCATGCGTGCCCTCGTAGGTGTTCACCGTCTCCAGGTTCGCCATGTGGCGGAACACCGGGAAGGCGTCGGAAATGCCGTTGCCGCCGTGCATGTCGCGCGCCATCCGCGCGATGTCCAGCGCCTTGCCGCAGTTGTTGCGCTTCATCAGGCTGATCATCTCTGGCGCGGCCTTCGCCTCGTCCATCAGGCGGCCGACGCGCAGGGCGCCTTGCAGGCCCAGCGTGATTTCGGTCATCATGTCGGCCAGTTTCTTCTGGAAAAGCTGGGTCTGCGCCAAGGGTTTGCCGAACTGCCTGCGGTCCAGCCCGTATTGCCGCGCCGCGTGCCAGCAGGCCTCGGCCGCGCCCATCACGCCCCAACTGATGCCGTAGCGCGCGCGGTTCAGGCAGCCGAACGGCCCCTTCAGCCCCTCGACGCCGGGCAGCAGCGCATCCTCGCCGACCTCGACATCCTGCATCACGATCTCGCCGGTGATCGAGGCGCGCAGGCTGAGCTTGCCGGCGATCTTCGGCGCGGACAGGCCCGCCATGCCCTTTTCCAGCACGAAGCCCTTGATCTTGCCGCCATGCGCGTCTGACTTCGCCCAGATCACGAAGACATCGGCGATCGGCGCGTTGGAAATCCACATTTTCGAGCCGGTCAGCCGGTAGCCATCGGCGGTCTTCACCGCTCTGGTCTTCATCCCCGCCGGGTCGGACCCGGCATCCGGTTCGGTCAGCCCGAAGCAGCCGATCAGGGTGCCCGCGGCAAGGCCCGGCAGGTATTTCTGGCGCTGCGCCTCGGTGCCGTAAGCGTAGATCGGATACATCACGAGGCTCGATTGCACCGACATCATGCTGCGGTAGCCCGAATCGACCCGTTCGACCTCGCGCGCGATCAGGCCGTAGGCGACGTAAGAGGCGCCAAGCCCGCCGTATTCCTCGGGCACCGTGACGCCCAGCAGGCCCATTGCGCCCATCTCGGCGAAGATCGCGGGGTCGGTCGCCTCGTCGCGGTAGGCCTGGGTGACGCGGGGCTGCAATTTCTCGGACGCATAGGCGCGGGCGCCGTCGCGCAGCATGCGTTCTTCCTCCGACAACTGGTCATCGAGGTGGAAGGCGTCATCCCAGTGGAAGCGACCGAGGTCGGGGGCATCCTTGGGCTTCAGCTTCGGCATCGCGGTCATGGCATCCTCCGGCAGGGCAGGCGCGCGGGGCGCGCGGATCGGCATCAGATATTGCACGAAACCGCCCGTGGGGCTATCGAAACACTCTCGGGACTTCATGAGGAAAGCTCATGGCTTTTGCGCGTCGCTATCTGCCCTCGATCGCCTCGCTGCTGGCGCTGGAGGCGGTGGACCGGCTGGGCACCGCCTCGGCGGCGGCGACCGAACTGGCGCTAACGCAGGGCGCGATCAGCCGCCAGTTGCAGGTGCTGGAGGATCAGCTTGGCCTGCCGCTGCTGGTGCGCGAACGCCAGCGCCTGCGCCTGACCCCCGCCGCGCAGGACTATGTGCGCGAGGTGCGCCGGGCGCTGGGCCTGCTGTCGTCGGCCTCGCTGACGCTGCGCGCCAACCCGACCGGGGGCAGCCTCAACCTGGCGATCCTGCCCGCCTTCGGGATGCACTGGCTGGCGCCGCGGCTGTCGCGCTTCGGGCAGGCGCATCCCGAAGTGACGGTGAACCTGTCCACCCGGCTGCGCCCCTTCGACTTTGCCGCCACTGGCTTTGATGCCGCGATCCATTATGGGCGGCAGGATTGGCCGGGGGTGGACTACCTGAAACTCATGGATGAGGAGATCCTGGCGGTGGGCGCGCCCGCGCTGCTGCCGCGCCCGCTGCTGCGGCCCGAGGATGTGCTGGCCCTGCCGCTGCTGCAACTGGAAAGCCGCACGGGCGACTGGGGGCGCTGGCTGGCGCATCACGGCGTGACGGGGCAGCGGCCGGGGGGGATGCTGTTCGACCAGTTCGCCACCATGATGCAGGGCGCGATCCACGGGCTCGGGCTCGCCCTGTTGCCGCTCTTTCTGATCGGGCGCGAACTGGCCGACGGCCGTCTGGTTCCGGCGTTCGGGGGGCCGGTGCGCGCGCTGGGCAGCTATTATCTCGTCTGGCCGAAGGATCGCCCGGCCCGCGCGCCGCTCGCCTCGTTCCGCCGCTGGGCCGAAACCGAGGCCGGTCAAGTGGGACCATGAGGTGCCTTGACGCGCGCCTGCCCGCCGCCCAGCATCCGCCGCGGGAGGAGCCACCTTTGACCGAGAAGATCGCATCCATCGACGCCGTGCAGGCCATGCTTGCGGGCCAGAACTACGTCTGCGGGCGCGCGCTGGCGACCGTGGTGTTCCTCGCGCTGCGGCTGGGGCGGCCGCTCTTTCTCGAAGGCGAGGCGGGCGTCGGCAAGACCGAGATCGCCAAGGCAATCGCCGCGGGCCTCGGGCGGCGGCTGATCCGGTTGCAGTGCTACGAGGGGCTCGATGCCTCGTCGGCGGTCTATGAATGGAACTTCGCCGCGCAGATGATCGCCATCCGCACCGCCGAGGCGGGCGGCGGCGCCGATCGCGACCTGCTCAAGACCGAGCTGTTCTCCGACGAATACCTGATCGCCCGCCCGCTGCTGGAAGCGATGCGCCCGCAGATCGGCGGCCCACCCGTGCTGCTGATCGACGAGCTGGACCGCACCGACGAGCCGTTCGAGGCCTTCCTGCTGGAGGCGCTGTCGGAGTTTCAGGTCACCATCCCGGAACTGGGCACGATTCGCGCGGAAGAACCGCCGATCGTCATCCTGACCTCCAACCGCACGCGCGAGGTGCATGACGCGCTGAAACGCCGCTGCCTTTACCACTGGGTCGATTACCCCAGCTTCGAGCGCGAGATCGAGATCCTGCACGCCCGCGCCCCCGAGGCCGCCGAAACCCTCAGCCGCGAGGTGGTGGCCTTCGTCCAGCGGCTGCGCGGCGAAGACCTGTTCAAACGCCCCGGCGTGGCGGAAACCATCGACTGGGCCAAGTGCCTGCTGGCGCTCGACGTGATCGACCTCAGCCCCGAGGTGATCGCCGACACCCTGGGTGCGATCCTGAAATACCAGGATGACATCCAGCGCATCCAGGGCTCCGAGGCGAAACGCCTGCTGGACGAGGTCCGCAAGGGTCTGGCCCCGACATGACCGACCCGCTGACCCTCCACCTGCGCATCCTGCGCCCGGCGCCGGGCATCCTCGCCTTCTACGATGGACGGGTCGAGGGGTACCGCTTCGCGCCCGGCCCGAACTGGGTCGATGACGGCGCGCTGTCGCTCGGCATCGCGTCCTACGCGATCCTGTCGGGCGATCACGCGCTGGTCTACGACACCCACGTCTCGCGCGCCCATGCCGCGGCGATCCGCGCCGCGCTGGCGGCCGAGGGGGCGCGGCGCTTCACCGTGGTGCTCAGCCACTGGCACCTCGACCATGTTGCGGGCACGGCGGAATTCGCCGATTGCGAGGTGATCGCCAACACCCGCACGGCGGCCCACCTCGCCGCCCGCAAGTCCGCCATCGAGGCGGGCACCGATCACGGGCTCCCCGCCATCGACCCGCTGATCCTGCCCAGCCGCACGTTCGACGACACTCTGACGCTCGACATCGGCGGCCGCGAGGTGCGCCTGATCACCGCCAACATCCACAGCGATGACGCCACCGTCCTGTGGCTGCCGGACGCGGGCCTCCTGCTGGCGGGGGACACGGTCGAGGATACCGTGACTTACGTCGGCGACCCCGAAGCTTTCGCCACTCACCTGACCGGTCTCGCCCGCCTTGCCGCGCTTTCCCCGCGCGCGGTCCTGCCCAACCACGGCGCGCCCGACCGCATCGCGGCGGGCGGCTACGGCCCCGACCTGATCGACGCAACCGCCGGTTACATCCGCTGGCTGATGCACCTGCGCGACGACCCCGCGCCCGCCGACCTGCCGCTGACCACCGTCATCGCCGCCCCGCTTGCCGCCGGAACCCTGGGCTATTTCGCCCCCTACGAGGCGATCCACCAGCAGAACGTCGCCCGCGTCCTCGCGCTGGGGAAGGGCAGCAATGCCTGACGTCAGCCCCGATCTTCTGTTCCCAAGTATCCCGGGGGCGCGGGGGCAGCGCCCCCGCCGGGTGCGCCATGGCTGACCTTCCCGACCTCGCGCTGCCCGAGGATGGCAAGCTCACGCACAACATCACCCATTTTGCCCGCGCGCTGCGCCGGGCGGGCCTGCCGATCGGCCCCGGCCGGGTGATCGACGCGATTCGCGCCGTCGAGGCGGCCGGGTTTTCCGAGCGCACCGATTTCTACTGGACCCTGCACGCCTGCTTTGTCAGCCGTCCCGAACATCGGCTGGTCTTCGCGCAGGTGTTTCGGCTTTACTGGCGCGACCCGCAGTATCTCGAACACATGATGAGCCTGATGCTGCCCGCCGTGCGGGGCGTGCACGACGAACGCGTCGCCGCCGCCGCCGAAAAGCGCGCGGCCGAGGCGCTCTTGGATGGCGCGCAGCGCGACGTGCCCGCCCCCGCGAAGGCCCCGGAGGAGGACGCCGAGTTCGAGATCGACGCCTCGCTGACCGCCTCGGGCGACGAACGGTTGAAGACCCTCGACTTCGAGCAGATGTCGGTGGCCGAGATGGCCGCCGCGCGCCGGATGCTGGCCCGCCTCACCCTGCCGGTCAAGCCGCTGGTGTCGCGCCGCACCGCCGCCGCCGCGCGGGGCCGTCTGCCCGACTGGCGCGCCACCTTCCGCGCAGCCCTGCGGCGCGGTGGTGAAGTGCAGGATTTTGCGCAGAAAAATCGCCGCATCCGCTGGCCGAACCTGATCGTGCTGTGCGACATCTCGGGCAGCATGTCGGCCTATTCGCGCGTCGTGTTGCACTTCGTCCACGCCGTGGCGAACCAGAAGGGCGCGGGCTGGGCGCGCGTTCATGCCTTCACCTTCGGCACCCGCCTGACCAACATCACCCGCCACATGGCCGCGCGCGATGTCGACGCGGCCCTCGCCGGGGCCGGGGCCGAGGCGCAGGACTGGGAGGGCGGCACCCGCATCGGTGCCTGCCTGCACGTCTTCAACCGCGACTGGTCGCGCCGGGTGATGGGGCAGGGGGCGGTCGTGCTCTTGATCACCGACGGGCTTGATCGCGACGATCCCGCCCCGCTCGCGCGTGAGATGGAGCGGTTGCGCCTGTCCGCCCGCCGCCTGATCTGGATCAATCCGCTGTTGCGCTGGGACGGTTTCGCACCGAAGGCGCGCGGCATCGCGGCGATGCTGCCGCATGTCGATTGCTTTCGCGCCGGGCACACCATCGCCGCGCTGGAAGACCTCGCCGCGGCGATCGGGAACGCCTCCGACGCAGGCGAGAAGGCGCGACTGATGGCCGCGCTTCGGGGCTGACGCGCGGCATTCCATCGCCACCCGAGTTAATCTGGATCAAGGCGCGGCGCGTTGGGCGGTATAGTCTGACATCGTGTGCCGCTTCCGCGACTTCCCTTCGTGGAAGGTGGCGCGCCCGGGGTTCGGGCGTTGCCTTGTGCCCGGTCGAGGGGGCGTCGCGGAATTTCCCGCCGCGGCGTCTCCCGACTCCCGGGGTGCGATCAGCGGCGATATTCCGCCTTTCACGCGGGGTTGAAGGGCCGCTTTCCTTTCCCCGGGTGAAACTTGCAGGCGGGGTATACTATATAGAAAGCAGAGGTTGGCGGCATTCGTCGTCGGCCAGTTTGGAGTCGCCATGTCTCGTCCGCATCGCCATCTTGCTGCATCCCTTGTCGTTGCCATCGCATTCACGCCGGTCGGGCCGCTCCCGGTGCTGGCCGAATCCCAACACGATTGCACGCCCGGTTCGCCGGGGTGCCCGCTTACGATTCTGCCCCCGCCCGGGAAGCCGCAGCCGAGCACCCACGGCAGTGGCAACACGGGTGGGCAGGGCAACACCGGCAACGGCAACAAGAATGGCGGTCAGGGCAACACCTTCGTGCCGCTGAAACCGCAGGGCAACACCGGCAACGGCAACACCGGCAACGGCAACACCGGCAACGGCAACAAGAATGGCGGCCAGGGCAACACCTTCGTGCCGCTGAAGCCGCAGGGCAACAAAGGCAACGTCGGCAACAACGACCACAATACCGGCCAGGGCAACCAGTTTCACCCGCTCCCCGGCGCGGGTCAGGGCAACACCTTCGTGCCGCTGAAGCCGCAGGGCAACAACGGCAACGGCAACGGCAACAACAATACCGGCCAGGGCAACCAGTTCCACCCGAAACCCGGCGCGGGTCAGGGCAACACGTTTGTCCCGCTCCAGCCGCAGGGCAACAACGACCACAATACCGGGCAGGGCAACCAGTTCCACCCGCTACCTGGCGCAGGTCAGGGCAACACCTTCGTGCCGCTGAAGCCGCACGGCAACACCGGCTACGGCAACAACAATGGCGGGCAGGGCCAGCAATTCGGCAACGGACAGGGCAATGGCCAGGGTCGGCCCATTCTGCCGTTCAACAACGGGCGCCCGCCGATGGCGGCCGACCGCGGCGCGAATGATTTCCGCCCCGGCAACCGCACGCACGAGTGGCATTTCGGTCAGGGCGATGGGCCGCGCAGCCGCGACAACAACTGGAACCGCCATTGGGATCGCAGCCAGGGCATGAGCGATTTCGAGCAATTCGGCCTGATCGCGCTTGGCGCGGTGGCGATCGGCGCGCTGCTGTCGAATGGCGACACCGTCATGTCGAACTCGGGCGACCGCGTCATCTACCGCGATACCTACGGCAATTACGGCGTCTATCATGATGATGACGTGCTGATCCGGCGGCCCGGCGACACCATCACGACGCAGACCTTCGATGACGGCTCGGTGGCGACCCGCATCGTGCAGGCGGACGGCTCGATCATCCTGACGGTGCGCGACGCCAACGGCCGCGTGGTGCGCCGGACGGTGACCTACCCCAACGGGCGCGAGGTGCTGCTGTTCGACGACACCCGTGTGCTGCCGCCGCCGATCGTGGCGCAACTGCCGCCCGAGTCGCCGGTCGACGTGCTCTACACGATGCAGACCGGCCCGGACCTGTTGCGCGCGGCCTTCCTCACCACGCCGCTGCAGTCTGCAAACCGGTTCTTCAATCTGTCGCAGATCCGCGACATCCCGCAGGTGCGCTACCTCGCCCCCGAGGTCGAGTTGACCACGCTCGCCTTCCCCTCGGGCTCGTCCGCGGTCAGCCCGGATCAGGCGCAGACCCTGGCCGTGCTCGGCCATGTGATGGCCGACATGATCGCGCAGAACCCCGCCGAGGTCTTCCTGATCGAGGGCCACAGCGACGCGGTGGGCGACCCGGCGATGAACCTCGCTCTGTCGGATGCACGGGCCCAGACCACGGCGATGGCGCTGACCGAATACTTCGGCGTGCCGCCGCAGAACCTGATCACCCAGGGCTACGGCGAAAGCGACATGAAGAACCCGACGCAGGGCCCTGACGATGCCAACCGCCGCATCGTGGTGCGCCGGATCACCGGGCTGCTGCCGGTGGCCGGGCAGTAACGCGCGACTTGCGACTTTAGCCCAGCCCCGCCGTGCCGGGGCTGGCGCTGGCCCCGGCACGGCGCCATAATCAAGCCATGACCGATCCAGCCCTGCAGCATGACCAGATCCCGGAAATCGCCCTCGCCTGGCTGCGCGAGGGGCGGGGTGCCGCCCTTGCGACGGTGGTGGAAACCTGGGGCAGCGCGCCGCGACAGGCGGGCAGCCAACTGGCGATTTCGGGCGACGCGCAGATCATGGGCTCGGTCTCGGGCGGCTGCGTCGAGGGGGCCGTGGTGGCCGAGGCGCTGGACGCGCTGGCCGACGGCAAGCCGCGCCTGCTGACCTTCGGCGTCTCCGACAACGAGGCCTTCGCCGTGGGTCTTGCCTGTGGCGGCACGATCCGCGTGCTGGTCGAACCGATCGGCCCCGCCCTGCCGCTACCGCTGCTGGAGGCGCTGGTCGCCGCCCGCGCCGCGCGCCGGGCGGTGGCCTATGTGGTCAACACCGCAAGCCGGGAAAACCGGCTGACCGATGGCGCGGGCGATCCGCTGGAACCCGCGATCCGCGCCCGGCTCCGGGCCGACAAATCGGGGATGGAAGAGGGCGACTGGTTCGTCGCCATTCACAACCCGCCCCTGCGGATGATCGTCGTCGGCGCCGTCCACATCGCCCAACCGCTGTTGCAGATGGCGCGCCTGACCGGCTACGACCCGCTGCTGATCGACCCTCGCGAGGCGTTCGGCGCCGCCGCCCGCTTTCCCGGCGAAGTGATCTCGCACGACTGGCCGGACGAGGCGATGGCGGCGCACGGCCTTGACGCCCGCACCGCCGTGGTGACGCTGACCCATGACGCCAAGCTCGACGACCCGGCGATCCGCGCCGCGCTGCGTTCGCCGGTGTTCTACCTCGGCTGCCTCGGGTCCAGCCGCACTCATGCCAAGCGGGTGGAGCGGTTGACGGCGGCGGGCTACACACCCGAGGAAATCGCCCGTATCCATGCCCCCGTCGGTCTGGACATCGGCGCCAAGAGCCCGGCCGAGATCGCGGTCGCGATCCTCGCCCAGATCACCGAAACCCTGCGAAAGGGCTAGGCGATGCAGTTCGGCCCGGTGCCGCTTGATCAGGCCGAGGGCGCGATCCTTGCCCATTCGCGCATGCTGGACGGGCGCAAGCTGTCAAAGGGGCAGCGCCTGAGCGCCGCCGACATCGCGGCCCTCGCCGCCGAGGGGGTGGAACTTCTGATCGTCGCGCGCATAGCACCCGGCGACGTGGGCGAGGATGCCGCCGCCGCCCGCCTTGCCGCCGCGCTGGTGCCGGATGAGGCCGCCGCCGGGCTGGCCCGCACCGTCCCCTTCACCGGCCGGGTGAACCTCAAGGCCACCGGGCCGGGGCTGGTCGAGCTTGACGCTGCCGCGATCCTTGCGCTGAACCGGATCGACCCGGCGATCACGCTCGCCACGCTGGCGCCGCTGACGCGGGTGGCGCAGGGCACGCTGGTCGGCACCGTCAAGATCATCGCCTACGCGGTGGACGCCGCCCGGCTTGCCGCCGCCGAAGCGGCCGCGCGTGGCGCGCTGCGCGTCCGCCCGGTGCTGCACCGCACCGCGGGCCTGCTGCTGACCGAGGTGCCGGGGCAGCCCCCCAAGCTCAACGCCAAGGCGCGCGAGGTCACCGCGCGGCGCCTCCGCGCCTTGGGGATGGAGCTTGCGGGCGTCACCGCCGTCCCGCATGACGCTGCGGCCATCGCCGCCGCGCTGCCCGCGCTGCCGGGCGGGATCGTGCTGATCCTGACCGGCTCGGCCACCTCCGATCTGCACGACACCGGCCCCGAGGGGCTGCGCGCGGCGGGCGGCACGGTCACCCGCTTCGGCATCCCGGTCGATCCCGGCAACCTGCTATTTCTCGGCCAGCTTGGCGCGCGCCCGGTGATCGGGCTGCCCGGCTGCGCCCGCTCGCCCGCCCTGAATGGCGCCGACTGGGTGCTGGAACGCCTCGCCTGCGGCATCGAGGTCACCGCCGACGACCTGTCCGCGATGGGCGTCGGCGGGCTCTTGAAGGAAATCCCGATCCGCCCGCAACCGCGCGAGCGCGACGGCTGAGGCCCCCCCATTCGCATTGGCAAAGATATCCTCGGGGGGAGGCCGCAGGCCGTGGGGGCAGACAGCCCCCCGCCGCACCGCACCCCCGCCAAAGCAAAAGGCCCCCCGAAGCGGAGAGCCTTCCCTGGTCGTCCCGAAGCGGTCAGCTTACTTCGGGCCGATCATCATCACCATCTGGCGGCCTTCCAGCCGCGGCATGTTCTCGACCTTGCCAAGCTCGGCCACATCGTCGGCCACCCGGTTCAAGAGTTCGAGGCCAAGCTGCTGGTGCGCCATCTCGCGGCCGCGGAAGCGCAGCGTGACCTTCACCTTGTCGCCGCCTTCGAGGAATTTCACCACCGACCGCATCTTGACCTCGTAGTCATGAATGTCGGTGCCGGGGCGGAACTTGATTTCCTTGATCTCGATGATGTGCTGCTTCTTGCGCGCTTCGGCCTCGCGCTTCTGCTGCTCGTACTTGAACTTGCCGAAGTCCATGATCTTGCAGACCGGCGGTTCCGCGTTCGGCGAAATCTCGACCAAATCAAGCCCGGCCTCCTCGGCCATCATCATCGCACGCGAGGGGGTGACAACGCCCACATTCTCGCCGTCGGCGCCGATCAGGCGGATTTCGGGCGAGCGGATACGGTCGTTCACGCGGGGGCCCGTGTCGCGTTGCGGCGGGGCATTGTGGGGTCTGCGAGCTATGGCGGCAATCCTTGCGCTGTTTCGGACGATGGAGCGCAAAATAGACTTGCCGCGCCGGGGTTTCAACCGGATTCCCCACGGCGCGCAGGTTCCGGCACACACATGTGGTTTTGCGACGCTTCCCATGGGCCCGCGGCTCTGCCACAAGGGGCATGGGGAGCCCTCCATGGCGGTTCTGGAGACCGGAATGCAAAGACCCGTGCTGGTTGCCGCGGTCATCATCCTTGTTGCGGCGGGCTGCGTGCTCTTGCTGGGGTTGCTTGGCCCCGGCGCCGTGATGCCGCCGCGCGAGTCGGTCGCGGCCGCTGCCAATCCGGTTCCCGCGCTGTCCTGGTCGGCGGCCGATCTGACGCGCGACCAGATCATGGCGCGCATCGCCGATGCCGACGTGTCCGAGCCGGACCGGGTGCAGCTGATGGCGGCCTTCACCCAGTCGAAGGGCGACGGGGTGGCGATGCAATCGGTGCTCGACAGGTTGAAGCTGGCGCTTGATGCCGCGAAGAAGAAGAACTGACGGCTCAGATTCCCTCGCCGACGAAGGCCTTTTCGACGACGTATTCCTGGGGTTCGCTGTTGGCGCCCTCGCGCAGGCCGAAGCCTTCCAGCACCGCCTTCACATCGACGTTGAAGGCCAGACTGCCGCAGACCATCGCGCGGTCGTGGCCCGCGTCCATCGACGGAATGCCGAGGTCGGCGAAGACCTTGCCGGAGGTCAGGTTGTCGGTGATGCGGCCCATCAGCGGGCTCTCTTCCCGCGTCGTCGTCGGGTAATAGCGCAGCTTTTCGCTGGCCATCTCGCCGATCAGCGGGTCGTCCTTCAGCGCGGCGACCAGTTGGCGGCCGTATTCCAGTTCTTCGATGGTGCGGCAGGTGTGCATCATCACCACCTCGTCATAGCGCTCGTAGGTGTCGGGGTCGCGCATCAGGCTGGCGAAGGGGGCGATGCCGGTGCCGGTGGCGAGGAACCAGAGCCGGTGGCCGGGCAGCAGCGCGTCGAGCACCAGCGTGCCGACGGGTTTGGGCCGCAGGATGATCTGGTCGCCGACCTGAATGTGCTGCAGGCGGCTGGTCAGCGGCCCATCGGGCACCTTGATCGAGTAGAACTCCAGTTCCTCGTCCCAGGCGGGCGAGGCGATGGAATAGGCGCGCAGCAGCGGTTTGCCCCTGTCGTCCAACAAGCCGATCATCACGAATTCGCCCGAGCGGAAGCGCAGGCTGCGCGGCCGCGTCACCCGGAAGGAAAACAGCCGGTCCGTCCAGTGCCGGACGGCGGTCACGGTCTGCGCGTCGGGCAGGGTCTTGACGGGGGTCGCGGGGGTGTCGGTCACGTTGCTCTGTTCGGTCATGCGGGTTGCGGGGACGCGCGCGTCCCCGCCCTCTCTAATCCGTGATGATGGGCTGGGAAAGCCGGGAATCAGGCGCGTAGCCGCGACTGATAGTCATGGGCCCGCCAGTCGGCGCGGAATTTCCACTGTTCGATCGGCTGCCGGGCGGCAAGGTCGTCGGAGATTTCCACCTCATCGAAGCCGGCGCGCCGCGCCATCGTGTACTGGTCGGCGATGACATGGCCCGCCGCGCGCAGGCGCCCGGTGTAGCCCATCAGTCGCAACCGCCGCGCCAGCGTGAAGCCGCGCCCGTCGGAAAAGCTGGGGAAGGCGATGCGGATCAATTCCACGCCGTCGAGGTGACCGGTCAGCGCCGAGACATCGGCCGTCGGGGGCAGGTCGAGCGCGCGCGCGCCGGAGGAGACCCCCGCCTGCGCGGGGGTGGCGGTTCCGGTGAAGGTGTCGGGGCCGAAGCCGGTGTCGGTGACGATCACGGTCATGCCGCGGACTCCTGGGTGCCGTTGCCGCGCACGAGGCGACCGTTGATGAAATGGATGCCGCATTCTTCCTTGTCGCGGCCGCGCCAGCGCCCGGCGCGCGGGTCTTCGCCGGGCTTCACCGCCGTCGTGCAGGGCAGGCAGCCGATCGAGGGATAGCCGCGCGACACCAGCGGATGCCTGGGCAGGCGGTTTTCCACCATGTAATCCTCGATGTCGTGGCGGTCCCAGTGCGCCAGCGGGTTGATCTTGATCCGGCCGTTGCCTTCGACCTCGAAGAAGTCGATCTCGGCGCGGGTCTGGCCCTGATAGCGCTTGCGCCCGTTGATCCAGGCGTCGACGCCACGCAGCGCACGCTCCAGCGGTTCGGTCTTGCGCAGGGCGCAGCAGCCGTCGGGGTCGACCTGATGCAACAGGTTGTCGACGTCGCGCGCCAGCACCGCCACCGGATCGGGGCGGATCGTGCGCACTTCAGCCAGCCCCAGTTTCTCGGACAGCTCGATCTGGTAGGCGAGGGTTTCGGGAAACAGCATCCGCGTGTCGATGAACACCACCGGCACGGTGCGGTCGATCACCGAAACGAGGTGCAGCAGCACCACCGATTCAGCCCCGAAGGAAGATACCATCGCCACCCGGCCCACCAGCGGATCGGCCAGCGCGTGTTGCAGCACCGTCGTTGCCGCGTGGTGACGATAGCGCGCGTTCAGTTCCTTCACCCGGTCCTCGACCGGGGGCAGCGCGGATTCAAGCGGCATCGCGGTCTCTTTCGTCGGGGTAGAGGGCGGCCTTGAACGGTGCGGCGCCAAGGCGGCGGAAGGCCATCAGGAACGTTTCGGACGGTTCGAGGCGAAGGTTCAGGTAGGCGCGGATCAGTCGTTCCAGCGCGGGCACGACCTCGTCATAGGCGAAGCCCGGCCCGGCCTTCTCGCCGATCGCGGCGGTCTCGGTCGCATCGCCGCCGAGCGTGATCTGGTAGTTCTCCACCCCCGCGCGGTCGAGGCCGAGGATGCCGATGTGGCCGACGTGGTGATGCCCGCAGGCGTTGATGCAGCCCGAGATCTTGATCTTCATCGGGCCGACCTCGTGTTCGAGGTCAAGCTCCTGAAACCGAAGCGCGATGGCCTGAGCCACCGGGATCGAGCGCGCGGTGGCGAGGCTGCAATAATCCATGCCGGGGCAGGCGATGATGTCCGAGATCAGGCCGATGTTCGCCGTCGCCAGCCCGGCCTTGCGCAGGATCGCGTGAACCGTCGGCAGGTCGCCCTTGTGGACATGCGGCAGGATCACGTTCTGCTCGTGGCTGATGCGCAACTCGTCGTGGCCGAAGAATTGCGCAACATCGGCCAGCACCCGCATCTGGTCCGACGTGGCATCGCCCGGTGTCGCGCCGTGCGCCTTCAGGCTGACCTGCACGATGGCGTAGTCAGGGTTGCGGTGGGCCACGAGGTTGGTGTCGGCCCACGCCCGGTAGGCGGGGTCGAGCGCCAGCGCCGCCTCATGCGCGGGTGTCGGCGCGGTCTTGAACACGGGCCGCGAGAAAGCCGCGCGGATCTCGGCCAGCAGCCGCTGGTCGGTGCCGTCATAGGCGACGCGCAGTTCGGCAAAGCGTTCCTCGATCATCCGCGTCAGTTCGGCCGCGCCGGTTTCGTGCAGCGTGATCTTGATGCGCGCCTTGTACTTGTTGTCGCGCCGACCGAGCAGGTTGTAGACGCTCAGCACCGCTTCGACGTAGGGCAGCAGGTCGGCTTGCGGCAGGAAGGCGCGCACCGTGTGGCCGATCAGCGGCGTCCGGCCAAGGCCGCCGCCCACGATCACCTCGAAGCCGGCCTCGCCCGCCTCGCTGCGGATCATCCGCAGCCCGATGTCATGCGCCCGCGTCACGGCGCGGTCGTTGGGGCTGCCGGTGATGGCGATCTTGAACTTGCGCGGCAGGAACTGAAACTCGGGGTGGTCGGTCGACCATTGCCGCAACAGTTCCGCGATCGGGCGCGGATCGTCGATCTCGTCCGCCGCGGCGCCGGCGAAATGGTCGGCGGTGACGTTGCGGATCGTGTTGCCGCTGGTCTGGATCGCGTGCATCTGCACATCGGCCAGCGCGGCCAGCATGGCGGGCACGTCCGACAGTTTCGGCCAGTTGTACTGGATGTTCTGCCGGGTGGTGAAGTGGCCGTAACCCTTGTCCCAGGTGTCGGCGATGCAGGCGAGTTGCCGCATCTGGCGGCTGTTGAGCGAGCCATAGGGGATCGCCACCCGCAGCATGTAGGCGTGCAGTTGCAGGTAAAGTCCGTTCATCAGGCGCAGCGGGCGAAATTCATCCTCGGTCAGGCTGCCATCGACGCGGCGGGCGACCTGCTGGCTGAACTGCGCCACCCGCTCGCGCACGAAGCCCTCGTCGAAATCGGTGTACTTATACATGGGACGGGTCTTCCTGCTTGCCGTGCCGGTAGTTCGAGGGGCCGCGGGTGCGGAACGCCTCGCGGAAATGCGAGGGCTCCGGCCCATTCGGCCCGGCCTTCGCCTCGGCCAGATAGGCGCCCACGACGACCTGCCGCTGCGATTGCGCGGTCAGCAGGCGCATCTGGGCGTGCGCCTCGTCCTCGATCAGTTCGGCCTCGGAATGTGCCCGCGACCAGCGGTCATCGGCGGTGAGGAAGACCACGTCGCCCTCCAGCAGCGCGTTGGCGGTGACGACTTTCGGGGTGAAGCGTTGGCTCATGACAGGGCCTCCTTCAATTCGGTCAGGTGCGCCTCTGCGGCGCGGGCCGCGAGGCCGTAAAGCAGCACGGCGGGGCCATCGAGGGTGGCGACCGCCTCGGGCAGGGCGATCAGCGTGGTCTCCAGCACCCGCTGATCGGGGCGCGAGGCGTTTTCCACCACCGTCACCGGGGTTTCCGCCTTCGCCCCGTGCATCATCAGCCGCCCTTGCAGGAACCGCGCGGCGCGTTTGCCCATGTAGATCGCGGCGACCGAACCGTCGCGGGCCAGACCGCGCCAGTCCTGTTCGGCGAAGCCCTGCACGTCGTGCCCGGTCAGGAACCGCAGCGAGGCGTTGCGGCCGCGTTTCGTCAGGCTTTGCCCGACCGCAGCCGCCGCCGCCGAGGCGGCGGTGATGCCGGGCACGATCGCCCAGTCGATGCCCGCTTCCTCCAGCGCGTCGATTTCCTCATCCAGCCGCCCGTAGATGGCGGGATCGCCCGACTTCAGCCGCACGACATGGGCACCGCGCGCGGCATGAGTGACGATCAGCGCATTGATCTCGGCCTGCGGCGTCGAGGGGCCGAAGCCCTCTTTCCCGGCGTCGATGATCAGCGCCTCGCGGCGGGCAAGTTCGAGGATCGCGGGCGCGACCAGCCGGTCGTGGATCACCACATCGGCCCGGTCGAGCGCGCGGCGCGCCTTCAGCGTCAGCAGGTCCGGATCGCCCGGCCCGGCACCGACCAGATCGACGCGGCCGTGCGCGGGTTCCGCTGTCAGATGCCGGTTCAGCAAGGCGTCAAGCGCCGCTTCCACCGCTGCGGTGCCGCCTGCGGCATGGGCGCGCGGGCCGGTGGTGCCGTAGAACTCGGCCCAGAACGCACGCCGCGCCCGGCCCTGCGGCAGCGCCTCGGCGCGCGGCCGGAAGCCCTTGCCGATCCGGGCCAGAACGCCCAGCACCGGCGGCAGGCGTTCTTCCAACTCGGCCTTCAGCGCGCGGGCCAGCACCGGGGCGGCGCCCTCGGTGCCGATCGCCACCACTACCGGGTCACGATCGACGATGGCGGGGGTGAGGAAGTCGCTGTCGGCGAGGTTGTCGACGATGTTGACCAGCGCCCCTTCGGCCCGCGCGATCGCGGCGACGCGGGCATCTTCGGCGGCGTCCCCGGTGGCGGCATAGACCAGCGCGACGCCGTCGGCATCGCCCGCGGCCAACCCGCGCCGGATCAGCCGCAGCCGCCCGGCCGCCGCAAAGGCGTCGATCTCGGGCAGCGGGCTTTGCGCAAAGACCGTCAGCGCGGCGGGGGTCTTGAGCAGCAGCCGCAGTTTCGCCAGCGCCTCATCCGCCCCGCCGACCACGACGATGCGTCGCGCGGTCAGATTCAGGAAGATCGGGAAATGGTCCATTATCGGCGTCCGATGCTGTGTTTGCCCCCGCAGTATAGGATTTTATCCCATTACAGTGCCATACGCGCTTGCAAACAAGGAAGATTGTTCCAATACTGCGGCTGTAGGGAAATTTGATCCCGGTTAATGGAGACTTCAGGAATGCCTGTCCGCCTCGACGACATGGATCGGAAAATCCTCACCGAACTGCAGGAGGATGCAGGCCAGTCGCTGGACGAGATCGCCCGCAAGGTGGGGTCTTCCAAGACGCCGGTGTGGAATCGCATCCGCAAGCTGCGCGAGCAGGGGGTGATCATGCGGCAGACGGTGATCCTCGACCCCGAGGCGCTGGGGCTGGAGGCCTGCTTCTTCGTGCTGATCCGCACCTCGGAACACGAGGCGGTCTGGCAGCAGAAATTCCTGCACGCCCTGCGCGAGCGCCCCGAGGTGCTGGAGGCGCACCGGCTGGCGGGCGACATCGACTATATCCTGAAGGTCCGGGTGAAGAACGCGCGGGCCTACGACACGTTCTATCAGGCGTTGATTTCCGAGGTGCGCATCTACAACGTGACCGCGCTGCTGTCGATGGAAGAGATCAAGTCCACTACCCTGCTGCCGCTCTGACGGCGGGAAAAGGGGGGCGCTGCCCCCGCCCGTTCCGGGCGCCCCCGGAGTAGTTTTGCCAAGAAGAAATGGCTCGGCGCGGGTCAGGCCGGATCGACTCGCAGGGCCTCAAGCCCATGAAAATGATAGACATTACCATATTTTGGCTTGCCCGCCAGCCGCAGCCCCGGCCGCCGCGCGAAGAGGATCGGCAGCGCGGTCTGCAGTTCCAGCCGGGCGAGCGGAGCGCCGACGCAGAAGTGCAGGCCGACGCCGAAGCTGAGGTTGGGCTTGGCCAGGCGCGCGGGGTCGAACACCGCCGGACGCTCGAACATGCCGGGGTCGCGGTTCGCGGCGGCCAGCAGGCAGGCGACCTCCTCGCCCTTGCGGAAGGTGTGGCCCATCACCTCGACGTCGTCATAGGCGTGGCGCGTGAAGAGGTGCAGCGGCGGGTCAAAGCGCAACACCTCCTCCAGCGTCGCCTCGATCCGGTCGGGGGCAAGGGCGGCGGGCGGGATCTTCTGTTCCAGCAGCGTCTTCACCGCGATGCCGAGCGAATGCACCGTCGCCTCATGCCCCGCGTTCAAGAGCAGGATGCAGGTGGTGATCAACTCGTCGGTCGTGAGTTTCTCGCCCTCCTCCTCGGCGGCGATCAGCCGGGTGATCAGGTCGTCGGCCGGGCGGGCGCGGCGTTCCTCGACGTAACCCCGCATGAACGCAGCGAAATCCCGCGCGGCAGCGGCGGCGGCATCCTCCATCGCACGGCTGCGGCGAGCCTGATACATGCCCACCATCGCGTTCGACCAGTCCAGCAGGTCGTCGGCCATGCTTTCGGGCACGCCCAGCAGGCGGGCGATGACGATCACCGGGATCAGCCGCGCGAAGGCGGGCATCAGGTCGAAGTCATCCGCCGGAAAGCGGTCGATCAGGTCGTGCGACAGCGCCGCGATCTCGGGCGCCATCGCGGCGATCCGGCGCGACGTGAAGGCGCGCAGCACGAGGCTGCGCAACCGGGTGTGGCGCGGCGGCTCCAGTTCCAGCATGGAATGGGCTTCGACCGCGTAGAAGGGCGCGACGTGGTCGGGGACGGGTTTGCGTTTGGCTTCAGGCACTTCGCGACCGAACCTGCGATCGCGCAGGATCGCGTTGACCGCCGCGTAGGACAGCGCGCAGGGCAGCCCGTAGTCTTCCCACCAGATCAGGCCGCCCAGCGCGCGGGCGCGTTCGTAGAAGCCGTAGGGGTTCTGCACGAAGGCCGGGTCGGTCGGCGCCTGGGCGATCCGCGGCAGCGTCATCACAGCAGCGCGCCATCCGCGCCGATCCGGGTCTTGCCGCCAAGGTAGGGGTGCAGCGCCACGGGCAGATTGACCGAGCCATCGGCCTGCTGGCCGTTTTCCAGCACCGCGATCAGACACCGTCCGACCGCAAGGCCGGACCCGTTAAGCGTATGAACAAACTCGGGTTTTCCACCCGCCGGGCGGTAGCGGGCATTCATCCGGCGGGCCTGGAAATCGCCGCAGACCGAGACCGAGGAAATCTCGCGGTAGGTGTTCTGGCCGGGCAGCCAGACCTCGAGGTCATGCGTTTTCGTGGCGCCGAAGCCCATGTCGCCGGTGCACAGCACGATGGTGCGGTAGGGCAGGCCCAGCTTTTGCAGGATCGCCTCGGCGCAAGCGGTCATCCGTTCGTGTTCGGCGAGGCTGGCCTCGGGCGTGGTGATGGAGACCATCTCGACCTTCTCGAACTGGTGCTGGCGCAGCATGCCCGAGGTGTCCTTGCCGGCCGATCCGGCCTCGGAGCGGAAGCACTGGGTCAGCGCGGTCATCCGCACAGGCAGTTGGGATTCCTCAAGAATCTCGCCCGCCACGGTGTTGGTCAGGGTCACTTCCGAGGTCGGGATCAGCCACCAGCCGTTGGTGGTCTGATAGCTGTCCTCGGCGAATTTCGGCAACTGGTTGGTGCCATACATCGCGTCCTGCTTGACCAGAACCGGGGTCCAGGTCTCGGTCAGCCCATGCTCGGTGATGTGGGTGTCGAGCATGAACTGGCCGAGCGCGCGGTGGACGCGCAGCACCGCGCCACGCAGCACCACAAAGCGGCTGCCCGAGAGCTTGGCCGCCGTCGCGAAATCCATGCCGGGTTTGACGCCTTGAATTTCAAAGTGTTCCTTGGGCGCGAAGGAGAGGGCGCGGGGGGTGCCCCAGCGCCGCAACTCGACGTTCTGCGCCTCGTCGGTGCCGTCCGGCACCTCGGCACGCGGCATGTTCGGGATCGTCAGCAAGAGGTCGCGCAGCCGCGTTTCTTCGGCGGCAGCTTCCTCGGTCACTCGGGTGATCTCGGCCTTCTGGTCGGCCACGAGCGCGCGAAGCCGTTGGAATTCCGTATCATTTCCGGCCGCCTTGGCGGCGCCGACCGCCTTGGAGGCGGCGTTCTGTGCGGCCTGCGCAGTCTCGGCGGCGAGGATTTTCGCCCTCCGTGCCTCGTCGATGGCCAGCACCTCGGGCGACAGCGGCGCCAGGCCCCGACGGGCCAGCGCGGCGTCGAAGGCGGCGGGGTTGTCGCGGATGGCGCGGATGTCGTGCATGTCTCACCTCGTGGCTTGCGCCCTGATATGCCCGATTGCGGGGGCGGAGGGAAGCCCGTGGCTGGGCGGGTGCCAAGCCCTTGGTGGGGCTGGAAAATCGAGGCACCGAAACAGCACCGATCTTGCACCGATTTTGCACCGATGCAGACACCGCTCGGCCCGAGGGCGGCGAGTCGGATTGCCGAGCCCGGTTAACCCGATCGCAACCCGGCGCGGCGAGGATGGGGGGCGGGGCTGCACGGACCCCGGCTTCCGGAGCGACACATGGCCATCTTCCACAGCATCCTGCTGCTGCTCGCCCCTTGGGGGTGGATCGGGGTGCACGGCCGTGCCGCGGTCGCGCGGTTCTGCCTCCCGCGCCCGGCCCGCCCGGTCCTGCGCGCGTTGGCCGGGCCCATCGCAGCCATCGCGCAGGGCCCGCCCTAGTCGCCGTTGAGGTCGTCAAACCTCCGGCCATGTTTGATCAGGTCCGACAGGATCGGCGGCGGCGACCAGATCGCGGGCGCCGCGGGGGCGAGCGCGGCCAGTTCGGTGCGCACCTGCAGGAGGCCGATCAGGTCGGCCGCCTTCATCGGGCCGCCGCGCCAGCGCGGGAAGGCGTAGCCTGCCAGCATCACCACGTCGATGTCGGACGGGCGCAGCGCGATGCCCTCTTCGGCGATCCGCGCACCTTCGGCGATCATCGCCAGCAGGCAGCGGCGCACGATCTCGTCGTCGGGGATCGCGCGGGGGATGATGCCCTTGCGCGCGCGCTCCTCGGCGATGAGGGCGAGCACACTGGGGTCGCGGCGCCCACCGCGGGTGCCCTCGGGGTAGATGTACCAGCCCGCGCCGGTCTTCTGGCCGAACAGGCCCGCCTCGCACAGCCGGTCGGCGATGGCGACATAGCGCGCCTCGGGGTCGCGGAGGGGCGCCAGCCGCTTGCGCCGGGCCCAGGAAATGTCGAGCCCGGTGCGGTCGGCCAGTTCGTAGGGGCCGAGCGGGAAGCCGAAATCGCGCATCGCGGCATCGACGTCGTAGGGCGACGCGCCATCCTCGACGGTGATGTCGGCGGCGGTGCGGTAGGCGGTCAGGATGCGGTTGCCGATGAAGCCGTCGCAGACCCCGGCGCGCACCGCCGTCTTGCCCATCCGCTGCGCCAGCGCGAAGCCGGTGGCGACGGCATCGGGCGCGGTTTCGGCGCCCACGATCACCTCGACCAGCCGCATGATGTTGGCGGGCGAGAAGAAGTGCAGGCCAATCACGTCGGCGGGCCGCGAGGTGACGCGGGCCAGCACGTTGACGTCGAGATAGGAGGTGTTGGTGGCCAAGAGCGCGCCGGGTTTCAGGATCGGGTCGAGACGGCGGAAGAGGTCGGCCTTGAGCGCCTCATCCTCGGGGACCGCCTCGATCACCAGATCGGCGGCGGCCAGCGCGGCAAGGTCGGTGGACCCCGACAGGCGGGCCCAGTCGGCGTCGCGCCGCTCGGGCTTGAGCTTGCCCTTGGTGACGGCGGCCTCGTGGATGGTGGCGACACGTTCGAGCCCGGCGGCCAAGGCGTCGCGATCGCGTTCGACCAAGGTGGCGGTCAGGCCCGCGTCGAGCAGGGCGACAAGGATGCCCGCGCCCATCAGCCCGCCGCCGACGACGCCAACATGCCCGATGGTGCGGGGTTTCGCGCCCGCCTCGGGGATTTTCGTGACCCGACGCTCGGCGAGGAAGGCGTGGCGCAGGCCCTTGGCGGCGGGCGAGTCGACCAGATCCCCGAAGGCGGCACGCTCGAAGGAGAGTCCGGCGTTGAAGGGCAACAGCAGCGCCGCCTCGACGCAGTCGATGATGCGGCCGGGGGCGGGCAGGTCGGGGTGCTGCACCGTCGCGCGCGCGGCGGCGATGGCGGCCTCGTAGGCGATGGGGTCGCGGAAGCCCTCGGCGCGGTTGCGGGTGGCCACCGGCGGGTGGCCGGTTCGGGCCAGCGCGGCGGCCAGTTCGGCAGCGAGGTCGAGGGCGGCGGCGGTTACGTCGTCCTCGACCACGCGATCGACCAGACCGAGGGCGAGCGCCTCGGCGGCGCGGATCGGGCGGCCGGTGGTCATCAGCCGCAACGCCGGTTCAGCGCCGATCAGGCGGGGCGCGCGCTGGGTGCCGCCCGCACCGGGCAGCAGGCCGAGCGTGACCTCGGGGAAGCCGATCCGGGCCGAGGCGAGGGCGACGCGGGCGTGACAGGCCAGCGCAAGCTCCAGCCCGCCGCCAAGCGCGGTGCCGTGGATCGCGGCCACCACCGGCTTGGTGCAGGCCTCGACGCGGGCGCAGAGGTCGGGCAGCAAGGGCGGCGCGGACGGCTTGCCGAATTCGCGGATGTCAGCGCCCGCCGGGAAGGTGCGCCGGGCGGCGCGGATCACGATGGCGCGGATGGCGGGGTCGGCCTCGGCCTCGTCCACCGCTTCGGCGAGGGCTGCGCGCAGGGCATGGCCGAGCGCGTTCACCGGCGGGTTGTCGAGGGTGATCAGCGCGGTCCCCTCGTGGTTTTCCCACTCTGCGGCCTGCATCATGTCGGGGGGTCTCCTGTCAGGTCGAGCGCCATGTCGGCGAGGATCGGGATGGCGCGGCCGTAGGCGCGGGCGGTGTCGGGGTTGGAGGCGTTGCCGGTTTCGGCGCGGTGCACGACGCCTTGCAGGATCGCGGCGAGGCGGAAGAAGGCGAAGGCGAGGCCGAAGGTGAAATCCGGCACAGCGGCCAGGCCGCGGCGGGCACAGTAGGTGGCGAGGATGTCGTCTTCCGATGGCAGGCCGAGGGCGGCGCGGTCCAGCCCGCCAAGGCCGCGCATTCCGGCATCGTGCGGCAGGCGAAGCTGCATGCACAGATAGGCGATGTCGGCCAGCGGCGGGCCGAGGGTGGACAGCTCCCAGTCCAGCAGGCCCAGCACACGGGGGGCGTCGGGGGCGAAGATCATGTTGTCGAGCCGGTAATCGCCGTGCACGAGTGCGGGCGGCCCCTCGTCGGGCGGCAGATGGGCGGCGAGCCAGGCGATCAGACGATCCACGCGCGGGTCGGGGGCGGCGATCGAGGCGCGATACTGGCGAGCCCAGCGGTCGCACTGGCGCGCGAAATAGGCGCCGGGGCGGCCGAAATCGGCCAGTCCGAGGGCGGCGGGGTCGAGCGCATGCAGATCGGCCAGGGTTTCGGCCATCGCCATGTAAAGGGGGGCGCGGTCGGCGGGCGCGAGGTCGGGCAGGGCGGGATCCCAGAACAGGCGACCGTCGAGGTAGTCCATCACGAAGAAGGCGCGCCCGAGCGGCGAGGCGTCGTCGGTGGCCAGCGCGATCATCCGGGGCACCGGCACCGCCGTTCCGGCCAGCGCCGCCATGACGCGGTATTCCCGTTCGACCTGATGCGCCGAGGCCAGCAGCGGGCCGGGCGGCTTCATGCGCAGCACGAGGGGTGCACCGCCGTGGTCGAGCCGCCAGGTCGGGTTGGACTGGCCGCCGGGAAATTTGCGCAGCCGAACCGGCGGAACGAGGCTCGGCACATGCGCGCCAAGCCACGGCCCGAGGATTTCCGCGCTGATCTCTGCCCCCGCTCCCATCACTGCATTAACAAGGGCGCACAGAGCTTTGGCAATGGGCAGATTGACAAGCGCCGGGGCGGCTGCTTGGCTTTCCGCCGATCGGAACACGGGGGCTGCGCGATGGAACTGGGACTGAGCGAGCGGGCGCGGCCGATCCATGCCGCGGTCCGGGCGATGGTGGCCGACGAAATCGCGCCGCTGGACGGCGAGTTTCTGGCCGAGGTCGGCAAGGGCGGCGACCGCTGGGCCTTTACCGCGCGGCAGACCGAGATTCTGGAGGGGCTGAAGGGCACCGCGCGCGACCGCGGGCTGTGGAACCTGTGGTGGTCGGGCGACGGCGGGGCCGGGCTGTCCATCGTCGATTACGCCTGGATCGCCGAGGAGATGGGGCGCAGCCATCTGGCGCCCGAGGTGTTCAACTGCAACGCGCCCGATACCGGCAACATGGAGGTGTTGCACCGCTATGGCTCGGCGGCGTTGCAGGCGCGCTGGCTGGCACCGCTGATGGAAGGGCGCATCCGGTCGGCCTATCTGATGACGGAACCGGAGGTGGCTTCCTCCGACGCCACGAACATCGCGATGTCCTGCGTGCGGGAGGGCGACAGCTATGTGCTGAACGGCGAGAAGTGGTGGGCGACCGGGGCGGGCGATCCGCGCTGCGCGGTCCATATCGTGATGGTGCGCACCGCCGGGGACGGCCCGAAACACGCGCGCCATTCGATGATCGTGGTGCCCGCCGACACGCCCGGCATCGAGAAGCTGCGCGCGATGGAGGTTTACGGCCACGACGACGCGCCGCACGGGCACATGCATTTCCGCTATCGCGATGTGCGGGTGCCGGTGGACAGTCTGCTGCTGGGCGAGGGGCGGGGGTTCGAGATCGCCCAAGGCAGGCTGGGGCCGGGGCGCATCCACCATTGCATGCGGGCGATCGGGCAGGCGGAATTCGCGCTGGCCCTGATGTGTCGGCGGTCACTGGTGCGCGAGGCGTTCGGCAAGCCGCTGGCGCAACTGGGTGCCAACCTCGACCACATCGCCGAGGCGCGGATGGAGATCGAGCAGGCGCGGCTGTTGTGCCTGAAGGCGGCCTGGATGATGGACCAGGGCGACGCCAGGGCGGCGGCGCCGTGGATCAGTATGGTGAAGGTGGTGGCGCCCGCGGTGGCACTGAAGGTGACGGATCAGGCGGTGCAGATGTTCGGCGCGGCAGGCGTCAGCCAAGATACGCCGCTGGCGCGGCAATGGACGCATCTGCGCACCCTGCGGCTGGCCGACGGGCCGGATGCGGTGCACCGCCGACAGGTCGCGCGGGCGGAACTGGCGCGCCACACGAACGGGTAGGGCCTGGCCGCTAGGGCTCAGACCGCGAGGTTGTCGAACAGCGCCTCGATCGCCTCGTCATCCTGGGGGGCCCTGGTCGGCGGCAGGATCGCCGACAGTTCCAGCATCTCGGCCAGAAGCCGGGCGAGACGGGGGTCGGCGGGCATCGGCGCCGGGGTGGCGCGATCAAAGCGGGTCTGGTCGGTGTGGGTCATCGGAGTCTCCGTCGCCTCAGGGGGCGCAGTTGCTGCAAAACGGCGTGTAGGGAAGCACGTCCAGCCGGGCATTCTCGATCGCGGCGCCGCAGGTCGCGCAGTAGCCATATTCGCCGCCGTCGATCCGCTTCAGCGCGGCCTCGATCATGCGGATTTCCTGCTTGCCGGAATTGCCCATGCCTTCCAGCACCTCGTCGCTTTCGCGTTCGGCGGCCAACTCTTCCCAGTCCTTGGAATTATGGGTGTCAAGCTCGCTGTCGATGGAGGCCAGACGGCGCGTCAGGTCGTCGAGGCGGGCCTGAAGCTGGGCCTTGCGGGCGGCAATGGTCGTCATGGACGTCTCCCTTGGGTTCCGGCATTCTAGGCGCGCGGGACGGATGCCACCTTGACGCAGGTCAAACCGGCGCGTGACCCGAAATGGATGATATTCCAATGTTGATATATGTTCGGTGCGCGCCATATTGAGGCCCAGCACAGCACCCAGAGGGGGAAACCCATGGCACCCGACGTCAAGGCATTCTTCGACACCGCGACCAACACGATCACCTATGTCGTGCGCGATCCCGCTGGCACCCATTGCGCGGTGATCGATTCGGTGCTGGATTTCGACTATGCCTCGGGGCGCACCGATACGAGGTCGGCCGACGCCGTGATCGACTGGGTAACGGCCGAGGGGCTGACGATCGACTGGATTCTGGAAACCCACGTCCACGCCGACCACCTTTCCGCCGCGCCCTACATTCAGGAGCGTGTGGGCGGCAGGATCGGCATCGGCGACCGCATCACCGTGGTGCAGGAGACGTTCGGGAAGATTTTCAACGAGGGCACCCGGTTTCAGCGTGACGGCAGCCAGTTCGACCAGTTGTTCAAGGAAGGCGACAGCCTGCACATCGGCCAGATGCGCGCCGACGTGCTGCACACGCCGGGCCATACGCCGGCCTGCCTGACCTATGTCATCGGCGATGCGGCCTTCGTGGGCGACACGCTGTTCATGCCCGATTTCGGTACCGCGCGCTGCGATTTCCCCGGCGGTTCGGCGGAGACCCTGTTCGAAAGCGTGCAGAAGATCCTGACCCTGCCCGACGCGACGCGCATTTTCGTCGGTCACGACTACAAGGCCCCGGGGCGTGACGAATTCGCCTGGGAAACCACGGTCGCGGAAGAGAAGGCGCGCAACGTCCATCTGGCCGGGCGGGCCAAGGACGAGTTCGTCAAGCTGCGGCAGGCGCGCGACGCGACGCTGGCGATGCCGCGGCTGATCGTGCCGTCGTTGCAGGTGAACATGCGCGCGGGCCAGATGCCGGAACCCGAAGACAACGGCGTGAGCTACCTCAAGGTGCCGATCAACGGATTGTGAGGTCCCTTTCCCCCGGCGCCGCGCGCGGCTAGGATCGCGCCCGCTGCGGCAGGGGCCGGGCAAAGCCGAGGGATCACGCATGGACATCCGCCCGATCACCGACAGTTACGCCGTTTCGCCGCAGATCGACCCCGCTGATGTGATGGCGATCCGCGCCGCGGGCTACGTCACCGTGATCAACAACCGCCCCGATGCCGAGATCCCGCCGGATCGGCAGTCCGCCGCCGTCCGCGCCGCGGTCGAGGCGGCGGGGATGACCTTCATCGACAACCCGCTGAGCCACGGCAACCTGACCGAAGACATCATCGCCATTCAGCGCGCGGCCATCGCCGACTCGCCCGGCCCGGTTTTCGCCTATTGCGCCTCGGGCAACCGCTGTTCGATCCTCTGGGCGCTGTCGCAGGCGGGCGCGCGCCCGGTGGACGAGCTGATCGGGCTGCCGGCGCGCTTTGGCTATCAACTGGGCGGCCTGCGTCCGCAACTGGAAGCGCGCGCGGCCGAGAGGGGCTAAGGCGGGATGACGGCCGGGGCAGAGGCACAAGACGCCCCGGCGCGGGCGGGACGCCGGGCGCGGCTGAAGGCCCCCGACGCGCTGCGGCTCGACGCGCTCGAGGCGCGGGCCAGCGGCGCCTTCCGCACGGCGGGACTGCTCAACATCGTCACCGGCGCGCTCTGGCCGGTGCAGGCGGCGGTTGTCGCGGCGCTGGTCGCCGGGTGGTCGGACGGGCGTGCGACGGCGGCCGCCGCGCTGGAGGCCGCGCTGGCGTTCGTGCTGTTGGCGGCGCCGCGGGCACTGTTGGATCACCGCGCCGGGGCGGTGGTCTTCGACGCTGCTGACAGCGTGGTGGCCGCCGAACGCGCGACGGTGCTGGCGCGTGAAAGCCGCCGCGCGGGGGGCGGCCCGGCCTCGGCCGAGGTGGGTGCGCTGATGGCGCAAAAGCTGCCGATGCTGCTGCCCTACCTCACCCGCTACCGTCCGGCGCAGCTTCGCGCGGGGGTGCTGCCGATCCTGATCCTGATCATCACCGCGTGGTTTTCCTGGGCGGCGGCGCTGGTGCTGCTGGTCGCGGGGCCGCTGATCCCGGTGTTCATGGCGCTGATCGGCATCGCCGCGAAAGAGGCGAGCCAGAAGCAGATGGCCGAGATCGGCGATCTGAATACGCTGCTGATGGACCGGCTGGGGGCCTTGGTCGACATCCGCCTGCTCGACGCGGGCGAACGCACCGCGCGCGATTTCGAGGCGCGCGCCGAAGGCTTGCGCGCCCGCGCGATGGTGGTGCTGCGGATCGCCTTCCTGTCTTCGACCGTGCTGGAACTGTTCGCGGCGCTCGGCGTGGCGATGATCGCGGTCTATGTCGGCTTTTCGCTGCTGGGCGCGATCCGGTTCGGCACCTGGGGCGCGCCGCTGAGCCTGGGCGAGGGCATCTTCCTGCTGCTGCTGGCGCCGGACTATTTCCAGCCGCTGCGCGATGTGGCGGCCGCCTGGCACGACCGGGCGCAGGCGCTGGCGGTGGCGGGCGAACTGGCCGAAGCAGAGGCCGGGGCGCCGGTGGCGGCGCTGGGGTCGGGGACTGCCGCGGCGGCGCTGCCGGGGGCGGCGGTGATCGCGCTCCGCAGCGCCGTGGTGCAGCGCGGCACGCGGAGGGTGCGGCTGCCCGACCTGAGCCTGGCGCCGGGCGACCGGATCGCGGTGACGGGGCCGAGCGGGGCGGGGAAATCGACGCTGCTGGCGGCGCTGGCGGGGCTGGTGCCGCTGGCGTCGGGCACCTTGAACGTGGCCGGTGTGGCGCTGAGCGAGGACACCGCCGACGGCTGGCGCGCGCGTCTGGCCTGGGTCGGGCAAGCGCCGCATTTCCTCGACCGGACCCTGGGCGAAAACCTCGACCTGCGCAGGCTTGGCGCCGACCTTGGCCCGGCGCTGGCGGCGGCGCAGGCCGAGGGCGTGGTGGCGACGCTGCCCGGTGGGCTGGCGACGCGGCTGGGCGAGACCGGCGGCGGCATCTCGGGCGGCGAGGCGCGGCGGCTGATGCTGGCGCGCGCCTTCGCCGCCAACCCCGAGGTGCTGCTGGCCGACGAGCCCACCGCCGACCTTGACCGCGAGACGGCGGACGCGGTGACGGCGGCGCTGATGGCGCTGAGCGCGCACGGCGTGACGCTGGTGGTGGCGACGCATGACCCGATGCTGATCGCGGCGCTTGGGCGCGAGGTCAGGGTATGAGCGCGCTTGGGCAGGTCTGGCGGCAGATCGCGCGGGCGCGGCCGGGCACGCTGGCGCTGGGCGCAGCCTTGCAGGTGCTGGTGCTGGCCTCGGGCGCGGCGCTGCTGGGCCTGTCGGGCTGGTTCATCACTGCGGCGGGCGCGGCCGGTCTGGCGGGCGCGGGGCTGGTCTTCAATGTCTTCGGTCCCAGCGCCGGGGTGCGGGCGCTGGCGCTGGGCCGCACCGCGGGCCGCTATGGCGAGCGGCTCTTGACGCATGACGCGACGTTGCGCGCGCTGGCCGCGCTGCGCGTCGATCTGCTGCGGCGGCAGGCGCGGGCGGGGCTGGACGCGATGCTGCGGTTGCGCGGGGCGGTGGCGCTGAACCGGATGACGGCGGATGTCGATGCGCTCGATGGGGTGGCGCTGCGGCTGGTCTTGCCGCTGATCAGCGCGGCGGCGGTGCTGGCGCTGGCGGCGCTGCTGTTGTGGCTCGACGTGGCGGCGGGGGTGGCGCTGTGGGTCACCGGGGCCTTCGTGCTGGCGGGCGGCGCGGTGCTCTGGCTCACCGCGCGGGCGGGCCGGGCGCCGTCGGTGGCGTCCGAGCAAGCGGGGCAGGCGCTGCGGCGCGAGGTCATCGACCTTGTCCGCGCGCGGACCGAGCTGATCGTGCACGGCCGGATGGCGGATCAGCGCGCCCTGGTGCAGGCGCGCGATGATCAGGCGCGGGCGGCCACGCGCGCGCTGGACCGGGTCGACCGCGGTGCCGGGCTGGCGCTCGCGCTGGTGGCGGCGGCGGCCTTTGGCGGGGCGATGGCGCTGGGCGGCGGGCTGGTGGCGGCGGGAACGATCAGTGCGGCGCAGGCGGCGCTGGGGATGTTCGTGGCGCTGGCGCTGGCCGAAATCACACCGGCGCTGCGGCGGGGCATGGCCGAGCTTGGCCGGATGCAGGATGCCGCCGGGCGGGTGGTCGAGGGCGCGGGGGCGGCTGACGCGGCGGCGAAACCGGCGCCCGGCGCGGCATCGGGCGGGCTGGTGGTGGACGGGTTGACCTATCGCCGCCCCGGCGCGGCGCGACCGGTCTTTGCCGGGCTCTCGCTCTCGGTCGCGCCCGGCGAAACCGTCGCCGTCGCGGGGCCGAGCGGCACCGGGAAATCGACGCTGCTCTTTGTGCTGGCCGGGATGATCGCGCCCCAGGCGGGGCGGGTGACGGTGGCGGGAACCGCGCTCGACGCGCTGCCCGAGGCGGATCTGCGCGCCCGCCTGACGCTGTTGCCGCAGCGCACCGCGCTGGTGGCGGGGACGGTGTGGGACAACCTCGCGCTCGCCCGCGACGGGGTGACCGAGGCCGAGGCCTGGGCCGCGCTGGCGGCCGCCGCACTGGCCGACACGATCCGCGACAAGGGCGGGCTGGAGGCCCGGTTGGGCGAGGGCGGCGCGGGCCTGTCGGGCGGCGAGGCGCGCAGGCTGGCGCTGGCGCGGGCGCTGCTGCGGCGGCCCGTCATCCTGCTGCTGGACGAGCCGACCGAGGGGCTGGACCCCGAAACCGCGCAACAGGTGCTGGCGGGCATCCGCGCCGCGCTGCCCGAGGCCGCGATTCTGACCGTCTCGCATCGCGCGGCCGAACTGGGCTGGGCCGACCGGGTGATCCGCCTGATCTGACCCGGCCAGGATGCCGCAGGCTTTGGCCCGGAAATACCTGCGGCAAAGATGCGCAATTGATCCCGATCAAATGCCCAGTGCGCCAAAGCGCCTATACCGAACGCCATAACGTGAGTCGCCGGGACATGTTTCTGGCGCCGGTGGAGCCGAAAACATGGACATCAGCCTGATCGAACTGTCACGCTTTCAATTCGCGATGACGGCGCTTTACCACTTTCTCTTCGTGCCGCTGACGCTGGGCCTGTCGCTCATCGTCGCGATCATGGAAACGGTCTACGTCATGACCAACCGCCCGGTGTGGCGCCAGATGGTCAAGTTCTGGGGCACCCTGTTCGGGATCAACTTCGTCCTGGGCGTCGCCACCGGCCTGACGATGGAATTCCAGTTCGGCATGAACTGGAGCTACTACAGCCAGTATGTCGGTGACATCTTCGGCGCGCCGCTGGCCATCGAGGGCCTGATGGCCTTCTTCCTCGAAGCCACCTTCGTGGGGCTGTTCTTCTTCGGCTGGGACAAGCTGAGCCAGCGCGGCCACCTGACGGTGACCTGGCTGGTCGCGATCGGCTCGAACTTCTCGGCGCTGTGGATCCTGATCGCCAACGGCTGGATGCAGCACCCGGTCGGCGCCGTCTTCAACCCGGTCTCGATGCGGATGGAGATGACGAGTTTCTTTGACGTCCTGTTCAACGAAGTGGCGCAGGCCAAGTTCGTGCACACCGTCTCGGCGGGCTATGTGACGGCCTCGGGCTTCGTGGTCGGCGTGTCGGCCTGGTATCTGCTGAAGGGGCGCCACATCGAGCTGGCCCGCCGGTCGATCGCGGTCGGCTCTGCCTTCGGTCTTGCCGCCTCGCTGTCGGTCGTCCTGCTAGGCGACGAAAGCGGCTACAACGCCGGCATGAGCCAGAAGATGAAACTGGCCGCCATCGAGGCCATGTGGGAAACGGAACCCGCGCCGGCCGCCTTCACCGCCTTCGGCATCCCGAACCAGAAGACGCATGAAACCGACTGGGCGGTGAAGATTCCGTGGGTAATGGGCCTGATCGGCACCCGGTCGCTTGACACGCAGATCCCCGGCATCAACGATCTGGTGGCGCAAGCAGAGGTGCGGATCAAGTCCGGGCTGGTCGCCTACGACGCGCTGATGACCTACCGCGCCGACAAGGGTAACGTGCCCGCAGACGTCAAGCAGACCTTCGAGGATCACTCGGCCGACCTTGGCTATGCGTTCCTGCTGAAGAAATACGTCGACGATCCGCGCACCGCGACGCCAGATCAGATCAAGGCGGCGGCGAACGACACGGTGCCGGTGGTCTGGCCGCTGTTCTGGGCCTTCCGTCTGATGGTGGGGCTTGGGCTCTTCTTCATCGTGGGCTTTGCCTACTACTTCTACCGCGCCTCGTTCCGCGGCATGAAGTTCCCGCGCGGTGCGCTGATCTTTGCCCCGCTGGCGATCCCGCTGCCCTGGATCGCGGCGGAACTGGGCTGGTTCGTGGCCGAGTTTGGCCGCCAGCCCTGGACGGTGGACGGCGTGCTGCCCACCGCGATGTCGGTCAGCCACCTGTCGGTCACCGACCTCTTGCTGACCATCGCGGGCTTTGCGACCTTCTACACGGTGCTCTTCATCGTCGAGATGGGGCTGACGGTGAAATACATCCGCAAGGGCCCCTATCAGGACGTGGAAGAGACCAACAAGTGGATGGCCGTGCACGAACACCGCCTGCGCACCCATGACGGCAAGGTTCCCTTTGCCACCCCCGCGGAGTAACCGACATGATCCTGCATGACCTCATCTCTCTCGACGTGCTGCGCGTCATCTGGTGGCTGCTGCTGGGCGTGCTGCTCACCGGTTTCGCGCTGACCGACGGGTTCGACCTTGGCGTCGGCACGCTGCTGCCCTTCGTCGGCAAGACCGACCTTGAGCGCCGCGTGGCGATCAACACCGTCGGCCCGGTCTGGGAAGGCAACCAGGTCTGGTTCATCCTCGGCGGCGGGGCGATCTTCGCGGCCTGGCCACCGCTCTACGCGGTCAGCTTCTCGGGCTTCTACCTCGCGATGTTCGTGGTGCTGGCGGCGCTGATCCTGCGGCCTGTCGGCTTCAAGTACCGCTCCAAGCGCGACGGGGCGACCTGGCGCGAGGTCTGGGACTGGGCACTGTTCGTCGGCGGCGCGGTGCCCGCGCTGATCTTCGGCGTGGCGATGGGCAACGTGATCGAGGGTGTTCCCTTCCACTTCAACGACGACCTGATGTCGATCTACGAAGGCACGTTCTTCGGCCTCCTGAACCCCTTCGCGCTCTTGGCGGGTGTGGTGTCGCTGGCGATGCTGACGACCCACGGCGCCGCCTGGCTGGCGCTGAAGGCCGAGGGGCCGGTGGCGGCGCGGGCGCGGGCGATCGGGTCGGTGACCGGACTGGTGGCGGCGGCGGGCTATGTGCTGGCCGGGCTCTGGCTCGCCTATGGCCTCACCGGCTATCATCTGGTCGGCGCTGCGGCGGCGAACCTCGACTCCAACCCGTTCCTGACCGAGGCCGCGAAGGGCGGCAGCTGGATGGCGGCCTATGACACGCGGCCCTGGATCATCGCGGCGCCGGTGCTGGGCGTGGTGGGGATGCTGATGGCCGCGCTCGGCCTGCGCTCGCGCCGCGAGGTGTCGACCCTGCTGTGGTCGAAGCTTGGCATCATCGGCGTGATCTCGTCGGTTGGCCTCACGATGTTCCCCTTCATCCTGCCCTCCTCGACCGATCCGAAATCCTCGCTGACGGTGTGGAACGCCTCGTCCTCGCAGATGACGCTGTTCGTGATGCTGGTCTCGGCGGTGATCTTCGTGCCGATCATTCTGGCCTACACCGCCTGGGTCTATTCCGTGCTCTGGGGCAAGGTCACCGAAGCCGACGTGGCCGAACACAGCCACAGCAATTATTGAGAAAGGAACCTGAACATGTGGTACTTCGCCTGGTTGCTGGGTCTGCCGTTGGCGGCTGGTTTCGCCGTCGTGAACGCGATGTGGCTTGAGATGCAGCAGGACGCGGTCATGTCGCAAGAGCGCAAACCCGCGCCGAACAAGCGGCGCTGATCAGCGCCCGACTTCCGCGCGCAACGTGAAAATCAGCGCCTCGGCGGCGTCGGCCACCGGGGCGCTGAGGCTTTCGCCGGGGCTGAAATTGCCGCCCTCGATGCCGTGCACGGTCAGCGCGGGCGGCAAAAGCCCCAGCGCGCGGGCGGTTTCGACCGCCTCCGCCAGCCCGAAGCGGTGGGTGGAGTAGTGGAAGAACTCCGCCGGGATCGGGCTGGCGATCGCGTCCAGCGTGGCGCGGGTTCCCGGCGGCGCGCCCGACCGGGTGGCGTCGATCAGCACCAGATGCCGCGCCTCGGCCATCGCGTCGATGATGCCGCAGCCGTCACCCGCATGGACGCGCGCGTTCAGCCCAAGCGCCGCCAGCCGGTCCGCCACGAACGGCCCCACACCGTCATCCGAGCGCAGCGCGTTGCCGATGCCGAGGATCAGCAGATCCGCCAAAGCCGCGCCCCCCCCCCTCTTCCGTTGTCAAATATCCCACGGGGGTGCGGGGGGTGTGAAACCCCCGCCTGCCCGGCCTCAGTCACGCTCGACCGTCAGTTTCAGGAAATGCGTCGCGCAGGAAATGCAGGGGTCGTAGTTGCGGATCGTCTGTTCACAGCGCACCTTCAGCGCGTGTTCGCCCAGATCCAGGCTTTCGGTCACCACCCGCCGCAGGTCGACCTCAATCTGCGGCTGGTTCTGCGAGGTCGGCGGCACGATCTGCGCGTGGGTGATGCGGCCATCGTCGCCCAGACTGTAGGTGTGGTAGCAGATGCCGCGCGGCGCCTCGGTGCAGGCGTGGCCGATGCCGGCGCGGGCCGGACCCGCGACGAAGGACGGCACCGGGGGCACGTAGGCGCGGATCAGGCGGGCGGCTTCCTCGCAGGCGTATTGCACCTCGACCATGCGCACGAGGATCGACTTGAACGGGTTGGGTTCCACCTCGCCTAGCCCGGCGTCGTGGGCCGTCGCTTGCGCGGTGGGCGACAGGCGGGCGAAGTTGTTGGCATAGCGCGCCAGCGGCCCGACCAGATAGGTCGAGCCATCGCGCATCCGGCCCTGCAGCGCGTTCGAGCGGGCGACGTGTTCCTCGACGAATTGGGCGTTGAACTCGGCGGGCGCGATGTCCAGCCCCCGGCTTGACCCGATGCGGCCTTCGGCGATCGGGTAGACCTCGGGGTGGATCAGCGAGACGAAGTGGTAATCGCCGGTGTCATCGGGAAAATCGAAGGCCGCGAAGGCCAGCGTCAGGTCGCGCGCGGCCTGCGCGCCCCAATCCAGTTCCGGCAGCAGCGCCTCCAGCGCCGCGCGTTCGGGCGCGCGGTAAAAGCCGCCGACGCGGGTGTTGACCGGGTGGACGGATCGCCCGCCGACCGCCTCCATCAGCGAATTGCCGATCTTCTTCAGCCGCAGCGCCTTGCGCACCACCTCGGGATGGGTCTGCGCGATCTGGATCGCATCGTCGAGGCCGAGGAAATCGGGCGCATGCAGCATTGCCGCGTGCAGCACATGGCTTTGAATCCACTCGCCGCAGTAAAGGATGCGCCGCAGCGCGTGAATTTCCGGGGTGACGGTCAGGCCCAAGGCCATCTCCATCGCCTGAGACGCGCTCATGACATAGGCGATCGGGCAGATGCCGCAGATGCGGCTGGTGATGTCGGGCGCCTCGTGCGCGTCACGCCCCACGAGGAACGCCTCGAAGAAGCGCGGCGGCTCGAAGATGCGGAACTCGACCTTGTCGACCGCGCCGCCGGTGACCTTGACGTAAAGCGCCCCTTCGCCCTCGACCCGCGCCAATGCATCGACCTGGATGACGCGCTCAGTCATGATTTTGGCAGTCATGGCGCTGGCTCTCCGCCTTGAAGTCGGGGGCCGCGGCGTTGAAGCTGCGGTAAAGGTCGCGGATTTGCCGCGGTTGCTGGCCGAGGGCCGCCAGATGCGCCGACAGCGCCACCGTGTTCGGCGCCTCTTTCGGCCCGAAGCAGCCATAGCAGCCGCGCCCGACCGAGGGGCAAAGGTTGCCGCACCCGGCTTGGGTCACCGGGCCGAGGCAGGGGATGCCCTGCGCGACCGTCACGCAGACGGTGCCCTTGGCTTTGCATTCGGTGCATTGCGAGGTCTTCGGCACATGCGGCTTGCGGCCCGCGAGGGTGGCGGAGATCAGCTCCAGCAACTGATGCTTGGACACCGGGCAGCCGCGCAGTTCAAAATCCACCTTCACATGGTCCGAGATCGCGGTGGAGGTGGCGAGGGTCGAGATATAGTCCGGGTGGGCATAGACCATCCGAGTATATTCTTCGACATCGGCGAAGTTGCGCAAGGACTGGATGCCGCCCGCGGTGGCACAGGCGCCGATGGTGATCAGCGCCTTCGACTGCGCGCGGATCTCGCGGATGCGTTCGGCGTCATGCGGGGTGGTGATCGAGCCCTCGACCAGCGACAGGTCGAACGGGCCCTCGACCGAGGCCGAGGTGGCCTCAAGAAACTGGGCGATCTCGACCGCGCCCGCGATCTCCAGCAACTCGTCCTCGCAGTCGAGCAGGGTCAACTGGCAGCCATCGCACGAGGCGAATTTCCAGACGGCGAGCTTCGGTTTGGCCATGATCAAAGCTCCTTCACGGCGCTGCGGGCGGCGATGGCGTCGTGGCGGAACACCGGGCCATCCTTGCAGACGAAATCGCCGCCGAACTGACAGTGGCCGCAAAAGCCGATGGCGCATTTCATGCTGCGTTCCAGCGAAACCCAGCAATGATCCTGCGTCACCCCCGCCGCCTCCAGCGCCTGCACCGAGAAGCGCATCATGATGTCGGGGCCGCACAGGAACGCCTCGACGGTGGCGGGATCGACGCCCGCCAGGGCGCGGCCAAGGACGGTGGTGACGACGCCGACGCGGCCGGTCCAGCCCGGTTTGGCGTGGTCTACCGTCACCTCGACCGTGGTGTCGAGCCGGGATTTCCAGTCGCGCAACTGGTCGGCGTAAAGCAACTCGTCCGGCGAGCGCGCGCCGTAGACGATGGTCAGTCCGGCGTAGTCCTCGCGATTGTTCAGCACATGATAGATGATCGGCCGCACCGGGGCGAGGCCGAGGCCACCCGCCACCACCAGCACATGCCGCCCCTTCGCCGGCGCCACCGGCCAGCTTGATCCGAACGGGCCGCGAACGCCGACCATGTCGCCTTCTTTCAGCGCCACGATGGCGGCCGAAACGGCGCCCACGTCGCGGGTGGTATGCGTCAGCCGCCCGGGCTGGCCTGCATCGCCCGAGATCGAGACCGGAATCTCGCCCACCCCGAACGCGTAGAGCATATTGAACTGGCCGGGGGCAAAGGCCATCGGCGCGCCCTCGACCGGCGACAGGTCGACCGTGGCAACGCCCGCAATCTCACTTTGGGCGCGCGTCACGCGGTAGCGGCGGGGCAGCATCGGGTCGGGCGCGTCCATCCCGTCAGACCTTCGTGCCGTAAAGGTCGAGCACCTGAAGCCGCAACGACTTGAGCCGGGTGGCCAGATGCGGCACCCAAGTCTGGAACATCTTGAAGCCGAGCGCCGGGTTGGTCTCGCACTTGCCGCGCAGGCAGGCGCCGTCCAGGCTGATCGCGCGCACCTCGGTCAGGGCGACGGCATCGTTGGTGTGGCGGTAGGGCGGCACCAGCCAAGACCAGCCGAACAACTCGCCATCGTGCAGCGTCTCGACGATCAGCGGCTCGCTTTCCGGGGTGGCGATCTCCATCGCGACGTCGCCGTGCTGGAGGATGAAGAAGCGGTCGGCGGGCGCACCCTCGGTATAGATGCGGGTGCCCGCGCGAAAGTGTTCGTTGCGCGCGCAGCCCGCGAACAGCGCGATGGTCTCGGCGTCGAAGGTCTTGAACAGCGGGTGCGCCGCAAGGATTTCGTCGAAGTGGTGGATCGGCATGGATCAGCCCTCCTGTGGGGTGGCGATGGCCAGAGCCTCGGCGGTGATGTCGATGCCCACCGGGCACCAGGCGATGCAGCGCCCGCAGCCGGTGCAGCCGGACGACCCGAACTGGTCCTGCCACGAGGACAGTTTGTGGGTCATCCACTGGCGGTAGCGGGATTTGGCGGAGCGGCGGACCGAACCGCCGTGAACATAGGTGAAATCGACGCTGAAGCAGCTATCCCATGTGCGCCAGCGTTCGGCATGGTCGCCCGCGAGGTCGGTGACATCCTCGACATCGGTGCAAAAACAGGTCGGGCAGGCCAGCGTGCAATTGGCGCAGCCAAGGCAACGGCTGGCGACATCGTCCCATTGCGGATGGTCGGGATTGTCGCGCAGGATCGGCGCGATGCCCTTCGGCATGGCGCGCGTCTGCTGCCCGGCGGCGGTGGCGGTGACCGCATGGGCGGCGGCGATCTGCGCTGCGGTTGCTGGCGCAAGGCCCAGCGTCGCGGCGATGGCGGCCCCCTTGTCGCTGCCGATCTCCAGCAGCAGGCCGTCGCCGGTCGACAGTTCGGTCAGCGCGAGGTCGAAGCCGCCCTTCGCCCGCGGCCCGGTGTCCATCGAGGCGCAAAAACAGGTCGCAGCAGAGCGCGCGCATTGCACGGCAATGATCAGCGTTTCCCGCCGCCGCGCGCCGTAAGCGGGATCGGCAAAGCTGCCGTTGTCGAAAACACGATCCTGAATCTCCATCGCCGCGATCTCGCAGGCGCGCACGCCAAAGAAGGCGGTCTTCGGCCAATCGGCCTGATGCGGCGTGACCTCGAACCCGCCCTCGGCGCGGTCGGCGCTGAACAGCTTCTGCCGCGCCGGGAACAGCCACCTCTTCCAGCTTTGCGGCCCCACGACATAGTCGAACCAGCGCGCCGGGTCGCCCTCGGTCAGCCGGTAGGTCGCCGGTTCCTGCGTGTCGGTCAGGCCCTTCGGCAGGGCTGCCCCCGTCAGCGGTTCATAGACGATGGCACCGTGGGCGGCTTGCGGGCCGATCACCCGATACCCGTCGGCCAGCAGGGCGGCGACAAGCGCGGTCGGGTCGGTCAGGTGCAAGGGGGCGATTGCAAAGGTCATGATGGCCCAATAGCAAGACGGCGCGTTGCCGCGCCTTGATCTGGCGCAAGGCTGGCAGGCCGATGTTGCGCTGTCACGACGATTCGCGCGGGAAATCTGCGGCGGCGCGCAAGGCCCGGATGCGCGCCGACCACTCCGCCCCGATGCCGCGCAGCGCCAGCACGGCCAGCGCATCCTCGGCATCCAGTCGCGAACAGATGCGGTAAACCTCCAGCACCTCGGCGGTCATCTCGCCCTGCTGGTAAAGCGCCATCGCGGCGCCGTAGCGCGCCCGCCCCGCCCAGTCGCCGGTGGCGGTCGAGGCGACGGCGACCCAGGCATCCACGCTAGAACCGCCCCGGCGGGGTCGCGCTGCGGCGGGGCAGCACCAGGAAGGGGCGCGGCACGATGCGGGCGGGCTTCATCAGCTTGGCATAGCGCAATTCCCGCATCGCGTAGATTTCCACCCAGAGGTCGGTGGTGATCTTGCTGCCATAAGGCCGGTCGAGGCTGGCAATGGCGATGTTGCGCTTCAGCGTGGGAGACCAGATCGCGGCGCTGACCACGCCCGCTTCGCGCCTTTGCCGGTGATAGACGATCGCGCCCTCGGCCGGGGTGTTGTCGGCGATGTCGAGGCCGACGAGGATGTGTTTCAGCGTTCCGTTGGTCCGTGCCGCAATGATCGCCCGGCGCCCGGTGAAGGCCGACTTTTTCAGGTCCACCAACCAGTCCAGCCCGATCTCGTCCGGCATCCGGGCACGGTCGGCCCGGATCGCCTGATCGGCGGGGGTGAAATCCGCGCCCGCCACGATGAACCCGGCCTCGATCCGGGCCCGGTTCAGCGCGGCGTAGCCGATCGCTTTCAGCCGCAGCGGCTGGCCCGCCGTCCAGAGCCGGTCCCACAGCGACAGCGCGGCCGCGGCGGGCACGAACACCTCATAGCCCAGATCGCCGGTAAAGCCGGTGCGCGAGAGGGTGACGCTGCCGCCCTGATGCGGGAAGGCGGCAAGCTGAAACGGTTTCAGCCGCTCGACCCCGGCGAAACCCGCCGCCGCCAGCACGGCAAAGCTGGTCGGGCCCTGCAACGCGAGGCCTGCCACGCTGTCGGACTCATCCGTCACGGTGCAGTCGAAGCCCGCGGCGGTGTCCAGAAGCCAGGGCAGATGGCGGCCCTGACAGCACAGCCGGAAATCGTCCGGCCCCAGCCGGAACAGCGTGCCGTCGTCCAGCACATGGCCTTCGTCATCGCACCAGGCGGTGTAGTGCACCCGCCCCGGCGCCAGCTTGCGCACGTCGCGCAGCGTCAGGCGGTTCAGCATCGCCTCGGAACCCGGCCCCTGCACACGGTATTTCACCATCGGCGAGATGTCGAACAGGGCGGCGGTGGAGCGGATGGCGAAGTATTCCAGTTCCTCGTCATAGACCGAGTGCAGCGATTTCATCCCGGCCCAGCCATACCAGTCGTTCGTCTCGGCCAGTGCCGCCAGCCGTGGATGGAACGGGGTTTCCATCAGGGGGGTGCGGAAATGATCCTGCGCGGGGCTGCGGCGGGGGGCGATCATCGTGCAACCTCAAGGACATGGCGGGCGGCGTTAAGGCCGGGCAGGCCGGAAATTCCGCCGCCGGGGTGGCTGCCCGCGCTGGCGAGGTAAAGACCATCGAGCGGGGTGGCGTAACCGGCTGCGGCGTGGACGGGGCGGTTGAACAGCAACTGATCCGGCGTCATCTCGCCGTGGTGCCAGTGCCCACCGGGCAGGGCGAACCGCGCCTCGATCTCGGTCGGCGGCAGCAGGTCGGCGGCGACAATGCCCGCTCGCAGGCCGGGGGAATGGCGGTCAAGGATCGCCAGCACGGTATCCAGCAGGCGCGGGGTGCCGGTGACCCAGCCTTCGCGCAGGTCGTAGGGCGCGAACTGGATCAGGGCGGAAAGGATGCAGCCCTTCGGCGCCATCTCGGGCTGACCCAGCGAGGGCAGCACGATCTCGATGGCCGGGTCTGGCGAAAACTCTCCATATTTCGAGGGGTTGAAGGCCGACTCAACATGACTTGTCGCGCGGGCGAGAACGATCCGGCCGCTCAGGTCGGCCGCAGCCAGCCCGCCGAAGGTCGGGACGTGGTCAAGCGCGAGGTGCAGCTTTGCCACGTTGCCCTTGCTGCGGTAGCGCCGGAACGCGCGCGAAAGGCCGGTGTCGATTTCGGCGGGGTCGATCAGCCGCAGGAACGTGGTGCCCGGATGGATCGCCGAGACGATCACCGGCGCGCTGACGAATTCCCCTGACTCCAGCGTCACCGCCGTCGCGCGGCCCTGCACCACCTCGATCCGCGCCACACGGGCGCCGGGGCGCAGTGTCACGCCCGCCCGTTCGGCGGCGGTCACGAAGGCGGCGGCGAGCGACCCCATGCCGCCTTTCGGCACGATCTGGCCCCCCGTCACCCCGCCCGCCGACCCGGTCAGCCGGTAGTGCAGCCCCAGGAGCGAGCCCGGCGAACGCGGGCCGAGATGCGCGCCCAGCGTGGCGTCGAAGGCCAGCAGGCCCTTCAGCCGGTCGTCGGTCAGATATTCGTCGGCCACATCGGCGACATTGGTCAGCAGCATCCGCATCAGGTCGCGCGCCTCGGCGCGACCACGGCGCAGCACGGCCACCCCAGTGAGCCCGAGGTGCAGCGCGTCCGTCAGGCCAAGGTCGCCCGGCATCGGCGGCCGGTGGCCCAGCATCCGGCCCAGGATCGCCGCCTGGCCGATCAGCTTGGCGCGCAGGGCGGCGAAGGCGGCGGCTTCGACGGCGCGTACCCCCTCGACCTGCGCGCCATAGCCGCCGCGCAGGATCACCGGATCGCCACCGCCCAGCATCACGGTCGGCGCCGGGGGGCCGACAAGGCAGGCGGGATCCAGCCTCGTCGCGGCGACCACCTCGGGCGCAAGGCGGTTGACCAGATGCGCGAGCGCGCTGGAACGGTAGCCGGGCGCGATCTCGACCGTTTGCGCACCACCGCCGAACCTGTCGGCCGCCTCGAACAGCGTCACCCGGCGCCCGGCGCGGGCCAGCACGGTTGCGGCGGTCAGCCCGTTGTGGCCGCCGCCGATGACGATCACATCACAGGACGTCATGGGCGGGCCTCATTTCCTTGGGGGACATCCGCAGGTCGCGCAGGATCTCGCGCGCGGCATTGCGCCCCGGCGCGCCCATCACCCCGCCGCCGGGATGGGTAGACGAACCGCAGAGGTAAAGCCCGGCGATCGGGCTGCGATATTGCGCATAGCCCGGCACGGGTCGGTTGAACAAAAGCTGGTCGAAGGTCAGCTCGCCCTGAAAGATGTTGCCCTCGGTCAGGCCGACCTCGGCCTCCAGTTCGCGCGGGGTGCGCACCTCCATGCCGATGATGCGGTCGCGAAAGCCGGGGGAATACTCGGAAATCTGGCTGACCACCGTCTCGGCGAAGGCGGTGCGGTCGGCGTCGGTCCAGTCGCGCCCTTCCACCTTCGGCGGGCAGTACTGCACGAAACACGACATGAAATGCTGCCCCGGTGGCGCCATCGTGGGGTCAAGTTGGGTCGGGATCATCATGTCCACGAAGGGATCGGCCGACCAGCGCCCGGCCTTCCAGTCGTCATAGCCGCGCTCCATCCGCTCGACGCTGTCGGTGAAGTGCATGTCGCCCATCGTGCAGCGGGACCCCTGCGGCAGGGCGGGGAAATCGGGCAGCCCGTCGAGCGCGATGTTCAGCTTGCCCGACGATCCGCGCATCTTGAAGTGGCGGACCCGGTGCAGGAAGGGTTCCGGCAGGTCGGCGGGATCGACCAGCGTCAGGAAGGTCCGCTTCACATCGGCGTTCGACACCACGCGGGCGGCCGCGATTTCCTCGCCCGTCTCCAGCACCACGCCGGCCGCGCGACCGTTCCGCGTCAGCACCTTCGCCACCCCGGCATCGGTGCGGATCGTGCCCCCCGCCGCGCGGAACGACGACGCCAGCGCCTGCGTCACCGCCCCCATCCCGCCGCGCGCATAGCCCCAGGCGCCGACCGAGCCATCGACCTCGCCCATGTAGTGGTGCAGCAGAACATAGGCGGTGCCGGGCGACATCGGGCCCAAGGCGGTGCCGATGATGCCCGACAGCGCCAGATAGGCCTTCACCACGTCGGTCTCGAAGTACTCGTCGAGGAAATCGGCGATCGACATCGTCCAGAACCGCACCGTTGCCGCCATCTCCTCGGCGCTGAAATTGCCGAACCGGCGGGCAAGGTGGATCAGTTCGGCAATGTCGCGCGGGCGGAAGCTGACCGGATCGGGCGCGGTGCGCATCAAAAGCGGCTGGATGAACCGGCACTGCCGCGTCACGTCGCGGGCATAGCTTTCGTAGGCTTCGCCGTCGCGGGCCGAGAAGCGGGCGAACTCGCGGCGGTGCGCGTCATGGTCGCGGTAGGAGGCGAGATAGTCGCCATCGCGGGTGAAGACCGCGCCACCCTCGTAGGCGATGATCTGCAAGCCGTGCTTGGGCAGCTCCAGGTCGCGCATGATCTCGGGGCGGAACAGCGAGCAGACGTAGGAGCAGTTGGAGAACGTCACGCCGGTGCCGGTGTCGCGGCTGGTGGCCGCGCCGCCGACCCAGGGATTCTTTTCCACCACCAGCACGTCGAGCCCCGCGCGTTGCAGGTAGCCCGCCGCAACCAGCCCGTTATGGCCGCCGCCAATCAGGATGACGTCGTGCTGCTTCATCGCGGATTCCCATCTTGCTACCCAGAAAATGGCATTTCAAGCAGCAGGTTGTCCACATATTTTGAATGACCATTCAGCAAGGATATTGCAATATGCTGATGATGCGGTAGGATTCGTGGATCAGGAAGCCCAGCCGGAAGGGGCAGAGATGACAGTGCCGCACCGCGCAGACGACACGACCGCGACTCGCGACTCCGATGCCGCGCATTGCCCCGCCCCCCAGTGCCGCCGTAAACCGGGCGAGGCGCGGGCATGAGCGCGCCGGGCCGGGTAAAGGGTATCGCGATGAAGGCAGGCGACGAGGCAGACGGCGCACGCGGGCGCAAGGCCAGCAAGGAAACGCGGCGCGGGCAGTTGATCGAGGCGACGATCGACAGCTTGGCCCGGCGCGGCTACTCGGAAACCACGATGGCCGATATCGCCGATGGCGCGGGCCTGTCGCGCGGCATCGTGAACTTCCATTTTGAAAGCAAGGAAAACCTGCTGATCGCCACGCTCCAGTTCATGGCCGACGAATACGCCGACCACTGGATGGGTGCCTACGACCGGGCGGGGCCGCGCGCCGCCGACCGGCTCTGGGCCATCGTCGCCGCCGATTTCGACCGCAAGCTTTGCACCCGGCGCAAGCTCGCCGCCTGGTGCGCCTTCTGGGGCGAGGCGAAATCGCGCCCGACCTATCAGGCGCTCTGCGGCGCGCGCGACAATGCCTATCAGAACACCGTGCAGGGCCTGCTCGCCGCGCTGAAGACCGAGGGCGGCTATGGCCATGCCACCGAGCCGCTGACTCTGGCGCTTTGCGCGATGCTGGAAGGGCTGTGGTTCCGCATGATGATGGGCGACGGGATGACGCGCGAAGCCGCGCATGACGGCGCCAAGGACTGGCTGGCCGCGGTGTTCCCGCGCCATTTCACGACGGCCGGGCCACTGCGCGAGCAAACCAGCCACAACAGGGAGACGTAAGGCATGAAGACGATCGGGAAACTGGGCGCGGTGCTGGCCGTGGGCCTCCTTGGCGCGGGTGCGCGCCCGGCGCTGGCGGGTGATCTGACGGTGTTCGACTGGGCGGGCTACGAAGACCCCGCCTTCCATCCGGCCTATGTGACGAAATACGGCGCCTCGCCGCAATTCGCCTTCTTCGGCGATGAGGACGAAGCGTTCCAGAAACTGACCTCGGGCTTCAAGGCCGACCTGGCGCATCCCTGTTCGCAATCGGTGGTGAAGTGGCGCGACGCGGGGCTGCTGGAACCGCTCGACACCTCGAAGCTGGCGAACTGGAACGACGTGCTGCCCGGCATCCGGGCGATGAAGAACCTGATGACCGATGACAAGGGCGTGGCCTGGTTCCTGCCGTTCGAGTGGGGCAACACCGCCGTCGTCTACCGCAACGACAAGATCAAACCCGAGGATGTCACGTCGCTGCAAGCCTTCGCCGACCCGAAATTCAAGGGCCGCGTCTCGATCGGCGACAACGTCGATGACGCCTACGCGCTGGCCAGCCTCGCCATCGGGCTGAAGGACTGGTCCGCGATGACCGACGACCAGTTCGCGCAGGCCTCGGACTTCCTGCGCAAGGTCCACAAGAACGTGCGGCTCTACTGGACCGACAATACCCAGCTCAGCCAGGCGATGGCCTCGGGCGAGGTCGATCTGGCCTGGGCCTGGAACGAGACGGTGACCACGCTCGCCGCCGAGAACGTGCCGGTCGCGATGAACCGCGACGCCAAGGAGGGGCTGTCGACCTGGGTCTGCGGCTATGTCAGGCTGAAGGGCGCCACCGGCGACCCGCAGAAGGCCTATGATTTCCTGAACGCGGTTTCAGCGCCGGAGGTGTCGTCCTACCTTGTTACGCAATGGGGCTATGGCCACTCCAACGCCAAGGGGATGGCGGCGACCGATCCGGCCACGCTGGCGGCAGGCGGCTTCGACAATATCGAAAAGTTCACCGCTAACACGCTGTTTCAGTCGCCGGTCCCGATCGCGCTGAAACAGAAGATGATCGCCGAGTTCGAGAAGATCAAGGCGGGCTACTAGGCCCGCCGCCGAGGCGCGCGCCTTTCTTCCGTTCCAAAGTATCCTCGGCGGCG
>NZ_CBAICG010000014.1:0-89898 GCF_964715405.1 Solirhodobacter sp.
CGACCAGCGGGTCCTTCTTCGCATCCAGGCTCGCGTAACGATCTGAAAGATCAAAGAAACCCATCTGCGCCATGACAACCGGCCTCCGTCCAATGCTGACCCAATATCTACACCGCCGTCAGATCAGGCGCAATTTTTCGAGGTGCCCCGTATTCCTCATAGATGCCATCGGACAGACGACCGCCTTCTCCGGCCTGCCAGTCGATGGTCTCATAGGCGAGCGGCAAGCTCTCCGGTTCGGCGATCGGCGCGGTCGCCAGGGCGGCTTTGGCAGTGCTGTTGATAGAGCCGCGCACGCTGCGAGGAACAGAAGGCGCGGCAACCGACACCGTGAGGGAGGAATCGAGGGCGAGTCGTTCCGGCAGATGGTTGTCGAGCCAGCCCAGCAGCGTGGTGACATCCGGCGCGACGCCAAGCGTTGCCGGGAACCTGGCGGGATCGTCGGCAGGCAGCTTGTCTATGACGACTAGGCGCGTCTCGATTGTTGTGCCGTGTTTGGCATAGACCGATCCGTCGATGACGGCGGAGAAGGTGATGCGTCCGCGCGCTTGCAGCCGAATGAAGGCGTGCCGCCAGGCTGGGTTATCAGGCGCGAAGCGGGCACCGGTAATCGCCACCAACCGGCCACCGGGCGCCAGACGCGCCAGCGCGGAGGCGACGTGTCGGTAGGCGGCGTCCGCCATGCGGCCCTCGACATTGGCCATGACAGAGAAGGGCGGATTCATCAGCACGACGGTGGGCGTGACGGCGGGATCGAGATGATCGTCGATCTGGGCCGCGTCGAAGCGGGTGATGGGAATGGCCGGAAAAAGAAGGGACAGCAGGCTGGCGCGGGTGTCGGCCAGCTCGTTGAGGACGAGCGCGCCGCCGGCGATCTCGGCGAGGATGGCGAGGAGGCCGGTGCCCGCCGAAGGTTCCAGCACCCGGTCGGCCGGAGTCACGGCCGCAGCTTGGGCCGCGACCAGGCCGAGCGGGATCGGCGTCGAGAATTGCTGGAAGGTCTGGCTCTCCGCGGACCGGCGCGTATGTGTCGGCAGAAGACCGGCGATTTTTGACAACGCGGAAAGCCGGGAAGCCGGAGACCCGGCTTTGCGGAAAAGCGCGCGTCCGTATTTGCGCAGGAAAAGGACGGTCGCCGCTTCGCAGGCGTCATAGGCCGTCTTCCAATCCCAGGCGCCGGTGGCGTCCGACGCGCCGAAGGCAGTTTCCATCGCCGCACGCAGGGTGGCCGCATCGACGCGCTTGCCGCGTTCGAGATGGGGCAGAAGCAGGCCGGCTGCCGCGACGGTGGCGGCAGGTGCGAGATTACGGCCGAGCACAAGCGGCGCGGCAGCGGACGACGCGGATGCTGAAATCATGGTCATGGTGGGAACCTTAAGGAGAGCGCGAAGGGGAGAGCCTGCGCGGCGCTCTCTCTCGACCGCACCGGCTCAAACCCGTTCCGGCCGCACTCTCACTCTCAAGATCGCAGCATGAAAAAAGCGCCCGACCGTGAGGTGAGGCGCTTTTTGAGGGGATCAGTTCCAGAGCCCTACCGCGATCTCTCCGGCGAGCAGAATGCGGGCCTTGCAGATCAGGTCCTCTCCGCAGGTATCGACGTGCCCGAAGAATCTGGCCCGCGATCCGTTCGCGGTCCAATCGGCATAGGCGCAATATTCTCGGCTCTCGGTCCGGAACGCCCGCATGTCGCTGGCCCAATGGGGCTTGGGCTCGACGACGACGGTAAGGCCGTCGCGGGTGTCCTTCCAGGGCAAAGACCGTTCGTGCGGGGGATGCTGACGATCCGCTGCGAAGATGGCGTCGATGCCGGTCATGGCGCCTCTCCACTTTCTGGCCGCACGAAGCCTTCGGGATCGTCAGGATCGGGCGGCAGATAGGCGTCGTAGGGATTACCGTCAGCGAGATGGCCGAAGGGCGTGAAGAGGTAGTCGCCATTGTCGCGCCCCACGGCGCAAATGACGTAGCGCGGGCTGCCGCTCACAGCGTCGAGGCACTCCATGAGGGCGAGATTTCCGTCACTTGCCGCGCGTAGCAGGGTCTGGAAATTGCTTCGGGCATGAGAGGGGATGCTCATAGCGGCCCTCCCTCGGCGGAGATGGTCTGGTTGAGCCAGCCGTCGGTGTAGATCCAGTCCACAGTCTCGCCGGTCGCGAGGTCGATGACATGGGCGCCGCCGCCGAACCCATCGAGCCGGGGCTTCGAGCAGGTGTTGGCGTATTGGAATCCCCAGCGGCCCATGAGGCCGAACTCGGCGCCGCAGCGCTTCACGAATTGGAGGAGGCGCTCGGGGTCACCGGTCATGTCATCGCGCATCCAGAGCTGGTTGCCGCCATGCTCGGGCTGGATCGAGAGCAGGAAGCCTTCGGAGGGCGGTTCCTCCGATGCGCTTTCCTCGGACAGCTTGTTGTAGAGGTCGAGCGCGCGGGCGGCGTTCTCGGACGTGCCAACGTCGAGCAGGCATGAGAAATGGGTGAAATAGTCGGCCATCATAGGCTCCTGAAACGAGAAAGCCCGGCGCGATGGCCGGGCTGGGTTGAGGGATGATCGAAGTCGGTCAGTAGCCGAACCGCCAGGATGGCCAGGGCTGGCCATTGTCAGCGGCGGCCACGGCTTCCGGAAGGTAGCTGGCATCGCCCTCGACCAGGATTGGATCACGCACTGGAGTTTCGTCGACGACGGTGACGCAAACGACAAGACCGTCTTTGACCTCTACATGAACAGGCACGAGGTACTGGAAGGTGGCGCGGCGACTGTTGGAAAGGTCGGATTCAATCATGGAAGGTCTCCTTACAAGGTTGCGGGGAAGCGACCTCTTGGCGCCCCCCCGCCGTGTGGGTCATTCGGCCGCGATCGTGAGGGCGTCTTCTTCCTCGCTTCCGTCGGATTCCTCGTCGTCGCCGTCCTCGCTGAGGAAGTCCGGCAAGGCGGCGTCATCGTCAGCGTCGCTCTCTGTTCCCGGTTCGATGGCCTGTGCGTCGTTGGAATCGATCAGACGCAACGGCTCAGGCAGCCAGCCCGTGTCGGCCAGCAGGCGCTCAGCTTCATTGGCCATGTCGCCCTTCTTCAGATGGTCGATGAGCTGGGCGGATCGTTCGCCCGCGCCCTCTCGGACGGCTTCGATGATGCGGGGCTTGGTGACGCGGCCAAGATAGTTGCTGACTGTTGGCCGCCAGCCTGCCGCGACCATGTCGAGTCCAGTAGCCCTCGCCAGCCGGTCTGCCTGGGAGATGCGCACGTCCAGACCGTGTTGGCTGACGCCCGATCCGTAAGGGTTCGGCCGCTCGAACAGCGCGTTCACGCCGAAGCTGACGCAATGGGCAAGCAGGTCGACGCGCGTTCCGTCGTCCAGTTGGCTCAACCAATCCCACAGAGCCTGATCCTCTGCGGGGATATGATCGCCCCACCTTTCATGCCGCTCGGCGATCTCGCGCGCCGGCGCGCTGTCCTTCAGTTCCTCCGATTGGGCGGAGAAGGTGACATGGCGGACACTGGCCTCGAGGCAGCCGGTCGGCGCGGGACGCCGGAAGGTGTCGCTGACCAGCTTGTGCAGCAACATGGTCATGGCGATGTCGGGATGCTCGGCTACCGCGTTGCGTAGCGCCAGGGTGCGATGCGCGGTGAGTTCGGTGACGAGGCGCTCGGGCAGCGGCTTGATGCCCTCTTCCTCGTCGTCATCCGGCGCCACAGCCTGGCCACCGATGGTGACGACGGCGCGTTGAACGGTTGGCGCGGTCGCATGAACTCTATCGCCGTCAGTTGCTGGCGTATCGTTGCCGTCATGGTCGGCTGGACGTTCATCTTCGGAGCGGACATAGCCGCGATTCACCGACAGCGAGCCGTTGGCGTCGATGCTGATGAAAACGCCCGCGATGGCGATGTCGGCCGGGTCGTAGATCGCCGGGCGCTGTTCGAAGGCGTCGAGGGCCTTTTCGATTTCGCCGAGACGCGCATCGACCTCGTCCGGCAGCTCGTCGGCTTCGGAATATTCGGCTTCGAGCCGGTCATATTCGTTTCGTAGCGTCTCACGGGCTGCGCGTTCCTCCACCGTCAGATCGACCGTTGTCCCTGCAAGCTCGCGCAGCCCACGCTCGTGGCCGTAGGGAAAGCTCAGGGCGGCCTCGACCCATTTCCAGCCTTCGCCCGCGATTTCGTCAGCGGCGACCTTGAGCTTTTCGGCCACCAGGCGGTCGAGTAGGGCCGGGTCTTGCAGCCAGCCGCCATCGTCGGACTGGAACAGGTCGCGCAGCACGACGCCGCCGGCCGCTTCGTACGCTTCAACACCCACGAAGACGGCTCGCTTGTCGGCGGCGCGTACTGCGGTCTCGGTCAGCATCCGGCGGATGTGATAGGGCTCCTTCTGCCAGCTATCCTTGATCGCGTCCCACACCTGCTCCTGACGGGCATGGTCTGACGAGACACTGAAGGCCATGAGCTGTTCGAGCGTCATGCCGTCGTCGGCATAAATCTCCAGCAGCTTTGTCGAGACGGAGACGAGGCGCAGGCGCTGTTTCACAACATTGGCGTTGACGAAGAAGGCGGCCGCGACGGCCTCCTCGGTCATGCCTTTGTCGCGCATCGCCTTGAAAGCGCGGAATTGATCGAGTGGATGGAGGGGCGCGCGCTCCATGTTCTCGACCAGCGAGATTTCATCGATGAGGATGCCGCTTCTGGCGTCGCCAACAACGCAGGGCACTGGCGCGGTCTTGGCCAGGCGCTTCTGCTTCACCAGCAGTTCAAGCGCGCGATAGCGCCGGCCGCCTGCGGGGACCTCGAACATGCCGGTCTCGGCGCCATCGGCGTCAAGGACAGGACGGATATGCAGGCTCTGAATGAGGCCGCGCCGGGCGATGGACTCGGCCAGCTCCTCGATCGATGTCCCGGCCTTTACGCGCCGCACATTGGCTTGGCTGAGCACCAGTTTGTTGAAGGGGATGTCGCGCGCCGACGACAGGGTGATTTTTTGAACGGCAGTCGCCATGTTCCTTACTCCGCGACGGGCGGCGAGAGCCTCTCTCTCGACCTCCAACCCGTCACGAAGCGAAGCGCCGCCCTCTCACTCTGAGAAGGACAGCGCCGGAAAAGCGGAAAGGCGTGAAGGCGGAAGTCAGATTTTCCGCCTTTCCGGTTTTCAGTGTCATCACGCCGCTTGCCGTTCGTCATCGGCGAGGCCGATATCGGCGTCCGGCAGAAAGCCGAGCAGCCAATCGGCCGCCTTGCTGGCCTGGGAGGCGGCACGGACGATGGCGCGGTTATCCTCACGCAGCACCTCGAGCCAGGAGCCGATGTAGTCGGCATGGCGAACGGTGGGAGTGATGCCAAGCGAGGCGCAGCAGAAGGCGGCGTTGATCTCGGCGACCAGCTCCTCGAAAGCGTATTTCTTCGTTCCGAATGAACCCGAGAAATCGCGGTTCAGGCGCGCGGGGTGGCCTGTGGCGTGCCCCAGCTCGTGCAGGGCCGTCCGGTGCCAATTGATCGACTCGAAATACGCTTGGGGTGGAGGCACCTGCACATAGTCGTGCGCCGGGACATAGAAGGCGCGATCGCCGCCGATGCGGAAGTCGATGCCGGTGGCCTGGATAAGGGCCTTGACCCGGGGCTCGATGAGGCCGGGCGGAGGCGGCGGAGCAACGATGGTTACGTCTTCTGGCAGGCCGTCACATTGCGCCGCGTTGAACACTGTGAAGCGCTTGAGGAACGGGACCGCTGCCGCTTCCTCGCCGGTCTCGCGGGCGCGGCGTTTCTCGTCCTCCGGGGTGAAACGGTCGGCATAGACAACGGTGGTGCCGCGTTCGCCCTTGCGGACATTCCCGCCGAGGGACAAGGCTTGGCGGAAGGTGAGCCAGCTCTGGCCGGGAAAGCCGTGCTGGATCACGGCGCCCCACAGGATCAGCACATTGATCCCCGAATAGTGTCGTCCGGTTGCAGCGTTCCTCGGCATGGCGAGGGGCGCCTTGGCCGTGGCCGTGCCCCAGGGCTGAACCCAGGGGAAGCGGCCTGCCTCCAGCTCGGCGATGATCTTGCTGGTGATGTCGTCGTAAAGGCTCGCCCGGTCGTTGCCGGCACGCCCGTTGCGGTTATTCCTGAACATCGCGGTTCTCCGCGACGGGCGCCGGAGACCTCTTCTCCAGCCCTAAACCCGTCACGGAAATCCCGTCCGCACTCTCACTCTAAAGGGGGCGTTGCGGGGGAGGTCCCCGCAGAAGGGGTCGGCCGAGATCATGGCTCGGCCGCAGGGGAAGGCTTTCCCCCTTACCCGGCTTCACCCTCATGCGGGCTTCATTGAAAAGTGTCAGAAAACCGTATATGCTTCTAACAGGAGAACGACGATGACTCGGCTGACCGAACAGATATTGACGCATGCGGCGGGACTGCCCGAAGGGGTGCCTGTGTCCGCTAAGGGGCTGCTCCACCTTGGAAATCGAGCTGCGGTGGATCAAGCGCTATCGCGCCTGGCCGAGCGTGGACAGCTCATTCGCGCGGGTCGTGGAGTCTATCTTCGTCCCGTCGCCAGCCGGTTCGGAACGCGAACGCCTTCGGTCGAGCAGGCCGTTGAGGCTCTGGCGACTCAACGCGGCGAGGTCATTGTCTCGAACGGCGCCGCTGCGGCAAACGCTCTTGGCTTGACGACGCAGGTGCCTGTCCGTTCGGTCTATCTGACATCCGGACGCAGCCGGACGATGCACCTCGGCAAGCAGGTTGTGGAATTGCGGCATGCGCCGCGCTGGCAATTGGCTCTGGCCAGTAGGCCAGCCGGGGAGGCCGTCCGGGCGCTTGCCTGGCTCGGCCCTGAGCGGGCGGAAACTGCGCTCAAGACACTGAAGCAGAAAATGCCGCCCGGAGTGTTTGGCGAGCTGGTCGCGGCCGCGCCTCAGCTTCCGACATGGCTCGCGCAGAGCGTCGGGAAGGTTGCCTATGGCTGACGTTTTCCTTCAACTATCGACCCAGGATCGCCGCGATGCGCTGGGTGTCGCGGCTGACCGTTCGGGCCGTCCTACGCATCTTCTGGAGAAGGACGTGTGGGTGGTTTGGGCGCTGGCGACCCTCTACGCCGCGCCGCTCGGCGAACATCTGGTGTTCAAGGGCGGCACGTCCTTGTCGAAAGCCTATCAGGTCATCCGCCGATTTTCGGAGGATGTGGATCTGACCTACGACATTCGTGCGATTGCGCCTGATTTGGTTGGGGACAAAGGCGAGGCTCTCCCGAAAACCCGCAGCGAGGAGAAGCGCTGGTCCAGCGAAGTCCGCCGGCGTTTGCCGGAATGGGTCGCGGAAACTGTGCAACCCGTGATCGCGAACGCGCTGGCCGTCGAAGGTCTGGCGGCATCCGTCCGCGTCGAGGATGAGAAGCTCTTTATCGACTATGAGGCGACCGCGGCAGGCTCCGGCTATGTCGCGCCCAGCGTCATGCTGGAGTTCGGCGCCCGCTCGACGGGTGAACCGGCGAGCCTACGCGAAGTCGTCTGCGATGCAGCCGGGCTGATCGAAGGGCTGATATTCCCGGCGGCGCGGCCCCGCGTCATGCTCGCGGAACGGACGTTTTGGGAGAAGGCGACCGCCATCCACGTCTTCTGCCTTCAGGAGCGGCTGCGTGGCGAACGCTTCGCGCGACACTGGCACGACATTGCCCGGCTGGATGAAGCCGGCTTTGCAGAAGCTGCTTTCGCCGATCGCGAACTGGCGAACGCCGTTGCCAGGCACAAGTCGATGTTCTTTGCAGAGAAGGCCGCCGACCGAACGCCGATCGACTACGCAGCGGCCATCAACGGCGGCTTGCATCTCGTTCCGGTCGGCGATGGTGCGAAGGCGTTGGAAGACGATTACGTCCGCATGGTCGAGGACGGGCTTCTCTTCGACGACTCCGAGCCGTTCGATGCGCTGATGGTGCGATGCGCTGACATAGCAACGAGGGCTAATCGTGCGGGCGCACAAAGGGGCGGCCAGTGAAAATATTCTCTGTATCTATCGAAAATTTTCGCGGCATCCGGTCGGGTAAGCTTGTCCTGCCAGACCATGCCGTACTAATCGGCGACAACAACACCGGCAAATCGTCGGTTTTTGAAGCTATCGATCTGGCCTTGGGTCCAGACCGGCTGAGCCGACGACCGCCCGTGGATGAGCATGATTTCTATCAGGGTCGCTATCTTCCCATCCCAAAGCCCGAGGCTCCAGAAGGCGCCGAACTTGGCGCCGCGCCGAAAATCACGGTCGAGGTGACGATCACTAATCTGTCGCCAGAGCAGGAGGCGCGATTTGGAGCCCATGTCGAATGGCTCAATACCACTACTGGAGATTTCTATCAGGATCCGAACCCGGCCGGGGTTGATGCTGCGGAGATTAAGGCAGCGCTGCGCGTAACATTCATCGGCGAATACGATTCCGATGAGGATGATTTTGTCGGCAACAGCTATTTCGCACGTAGCCTTTCAGAGGATGAAACTCCTGCATCGTTCTCAAAGAAGGACAAGCAACACTGTGGCTTTCTGTTCCTACGTTCGCTCAGGACCGGATCTCGTGCTCTCAGCTTGGAACACGGCAGCCTGCTGGACATCATCCTCCGACTCAAGGAAATCCGGCCGCAGATTTGGGAAGGGACAATCGGAACGCTCGCGGAGTTCGATGTCGCGAGCGATCCGGCAATCGGTATCTCCGGGGTGCTGGAAAGCATCGATAGGTCGCTGAAGAAATATGTTCCGCGCGAATGGGGCGTGAAGCCGCACCTGAAGGTCTCGAATCTGACACGAGAGCATTTGCGCAAGGTGATCACCGCATTCATCGCCACAGGCGCCGGAGATCACGCCGCTCCCTTCTACCGGCAGGGAACGGGGACGATCAACATGCTGGTGCTCGCGATGCTTTCACAGATCGCCGAGGACAAGCAGAATGTTATTTTCGCGATGGAGGAAGCTGAAACGGCGATTCCACCATACGCTCAGAAGCGAATTGTCCATGAACTTCGCAAACTGTCATCGCAGTCGCTTTTCACGTCGCACTCGCCGTATGTGCTCGAGGAGTTCAACCTCAACGAAACAGTAATCCTGTCGCGGTCGGATGATGGCCAACTGAGCCAAGCCAAGATTCAGTTGCCGGAGAGCATCAAGCACAAACGCTATCGGCAGGATTTCCGAACCCGGTTTTGTGAGGGTCTGCTTTCGCGCCGCGTGCTCATTGCGGAAGGTGCGACGGAGGCTACCTCATTCCCAGTCGTCGCGCGTCGATTGGCTGAACTCAACCCGGCGACCTATGCGTCTATGGAAGCCTTGGGCGTTTGCGTGATCGATGCCGGTAGCGAGACACAGATCGCCGACCTTGGGGCGCTGTACAAGAGCCTCGGAAAGCGGACCTTTGCGTTGTGCGACAAACAGGCCGATGCCGGCAAGGCAGCTATCGAGGCGCAGGTGGAATCTTTGTTCATGCACGGCGAGAAGGGTATTGAGGAGCTAATCCTCAAGAATACCACCCAGGCTGCATTGGAGCGCTTTGCTGATAAACTGGATTGGCCGCCGCACCTTCTCGCAAAATACCCACAACCAAAAATCCAGGCTGCTGCCGCGCTTGGGGAGTATTTCGGCTGGTCGAAAGGCAATTGGGGAATAGCAGAGTTTTTGGCCCAGTGCTCTGAAGCCGAAATCCCGCAGTGGCTTCGCGACGTCTGCATTGCATTGAAAGCGCTATGTGATCCGCTGCCGGCCGGCGACGAAGACGAAAACGGCGACGATGATCTATTTGGATAGGCGGTTCTGTCGTGGTGGATCTGACTAAAACGCAGGAGGAGATTCTCCAAACCGTTGGGCATCAACTCGTCACTGGGGGGCCCGGCTCGGGGAAGACGACTGTCTCCATCCTCAAAGCGGCGAAAATTGCATGCGAGGAGTTGAAGCCCGGTCAGAGCATCCTCTTCCTCAGCTTCGCGCGTGCGACCGTTTCACGTGTCCTAGAGGCGATCGACGAAGAACGCGCAATCACGCGGGAGGAAAGGCGACGGATCGATGTCGATACCTACCACTCGTTTTTTTGGCGCATCCTCAAAACACACGGTTACCTCGTCGGGTTTCCGCGGCGGATGACGATCCTTACGCCGCCGAATGAGGCGATCGCGTTATCGTCGGTGCGAAGCGGCTACAAGGCGGCCAAGCACCTGTCGGACGAGGAAAAGGCGGAGAAGCGCGCGAAGGAGGACGCGGAGCGCGTCCGGCTGGCGACCGAAGAAGGGAAGGTCTGCTTCGACCTTTTCGCAGGCCGCGTGGCGACCCTGCTTCATGGCTCGGATAAGGTTCGGTCGCTTATCTCGACAATGTATCCATACATTATCCTGGATGAGTTTCAGGACACCAGCGCCGATCAGTGGCGAGTGGTTCAAGCCCTTGGTGCCACTAGTACGCTCATCACTCTGGCCGACCCGGAACAGCGCATTTTCGACTTTATCGGCGCCGATCCGGAAAGGTTAAACCACTTCGTGGCGGCCTTCGCGCCAACGGTTCACGATCTTGCAGGTGACAACCATCGGAGCAAGGGGACGGAGATTGCCTTGTTCGGCAACGACATCCTGACCGGCAATTTTCGGCATAAGGACTACAAGGGCATAGCCTTTGCGCCGTTTGGGTCGAACCCAAACCAAGCTTACGCCTCCCTTATTGGCCAGGTGCTGCAAGCCCGGAAGCGGTTGATTGACGCCGACCGGCGCGAATGGTCGCTCGCGGTTCTCGTGCCGACCAAGAAAATGACGCGGATGGTGTCTGACGTCCTGCGCGCGCCATTCGGCAATGTCCCACCGATCCTTCACGCGGCGGCAGTCGATATGGAGGGTCCAATCCTCGCCGCAGAGATCATAGCCTTCTTGCTCCAGCAGCGTCGGAACGACGGATGTTTCGACGAATTCGTCGAGTTGATGTGTAGCTATTTTCACGGCCGAGGTGGCGCAACACCGACCAAGGGGGACATGGACGAGGCAGCGCGATTTCGCGGGGCGCTGGCCAAGTGGAACGAATGTCTGGCGAAGGGACGGGCGCCACCGGGTAACAGCGTTCTAAACGGAACTTACGCCGTTCATCAGGCGAATGCCGCGTTGACATTTACAGGTGACCCTGATGCCGATTGGGTCGCTGTGCGCGGCGTGCTGGAGGGCGGCCCCTGTCAGCGTTTGAAAGATGCTGCAAAGGATGTTCGTAATGTGCGCTTGCTGGAGCGAGGGACACAGCTCCGTCAGGGTTTAGCGCAAGATTGGCGCAATGCTGGCGCCTACGACAACGCGCTCGCGATTACCCGCCAGTCTTTTATTCAGGAGCATTTCGCAGCGGCTCATAAGCCGGAATCTGGCATCGTGGTGATGAACATGCACAAGGCGAAGGGGAAACAGTTCGACGAAGTTATCATCTTCGAAGGATGGCCAAAGCGAGTGAAGAATGAGGTTGTCGGCAATCCAGATCGAATCGTCCGAGGAAATATTCATGATGGGGCGATGACGCAGGCACGTCAGAATTTCCGGGTCAGTGTCACGCGCGCGAAGATCCGGACGACAATCATGACGCCAAAGGATGACGTGTGCGTCTTACTGACGGCCGGTCCCGCATAGAGCCAGTTTCGCCGAGATGCGCCAGCGTGACATTCGGAAGTCGGGATGATAGCATTTTAATGTGGAATAGGTGGGATGCACGGATCTAGTCGGATTGTCTCCTGCATTCCTCGTTTGACGATAGTCCCCGAAAGCACGGTTTTGGGAGCATCCCGAAAAATCCCAGTGATTTCAAGAGCCGACATTTTTGTCGGGACGCCTGACGGTATACCGCTCCCAAAAATATTTTTAGTGCTGTTAATTCAATGCCTTACGGCTTCCGTTGATAATCGAGTGGGAATGACCCGTTTCCCCCCTCCAAACCCCGATTTTTCGCAGAAAAATCAAGGCAATTCTTCGCGGAAGAAGTGAGTCCGGTCGCACGCAATGCCTCGGTGGTCCTGCCCTTTGACGCTTGCCGTCCAGCCGTGAAGCTGCACAGTAGGCCGCGCGCCTTGCCCGACCGTTCCTGCCCGGACCCGATTCCATGACCGCCCCCCAGACCAAGACCGTCTTCCTGCTGCGCCACCCCGATTTCGGGTTGTTCTGGCTGGCGATGCTGTTCGTCAATGTCGCGGTGCAGATCGAGGCGGTCACCATCGGCTGGCAGATCTACGCGCTTGGCCGCACCACTTTGGACATCGAGCACAGCGCCTTTCTGGTCGGCATGGTGGGCCTGTGCCAGTTCTTGCCGCTGTTCGTGCTGACGCTCTACGCGGGCACGGTGGTGGACCGGCACGACCGCCGCAGAATCGTGATGGCGAGCCTGGGGGTAGAGTTCGTCTGTGTCCTCGGCCTCGTCGCGATGGCGCTGCATCCCAGCCCCTCGGTGGCGCCAATCTTCGCCATCGCGGCGCTGTTCGGTGGCGCGCGGGCGTTCCTGTCGCCCGCCGGGTCAGCGGTGGTGCCGATGCTGGTGCCACGCGCAGACATGCCGCAGGCGATCTCGCTCAAGTCGCTGTCGTGGCAGGGGGCGGTGATCGTCGGGCCCTGGATCGGCGGTCTGCTTGTCGCGATCTCGCCCGCTGCGGCCTATGAGGTGGCGGCGGTGCTTTATGCGCTTGGCGTGTTGACCCTCACCTTCATCCGCGCCGACACCCGCCCCGAACGCCGCCCCGGTAGCCGGATCGAGCAAGTGCGCGAGGGGTTGCACTATGTCTGGACCAACAAGATCATCCTCGGCGCGATTTCGCTCGACCTCTTCGCGGTGCTGCTGGGCGGGGCGACGGCGCTGCTGCCCGCCTTCGCCTCGGATATCCTGCATGTCGGCCCGGACGGCTTCGGCCTGTTGCGCTCCGGCCCGGCCATTGGCGCCGCGACGATGGCGCTGATCCTCAGCCGGTGGCCGCTGAAACGCCGCGCGGGGGCGCGGATGTTTGCCGCCGTGGGCGCCTTCGGGCTGGCGACGCTGGTCTTCGCGCTGTCGAAGTCGATGCCGCTGTCGATTCTCGCGCTGGCGGTGCTGGGGGCGGCCGACATGATCTCGGTCTATGTGCGCCAGACGCTGGTGCAGATCGTCACGCCGGACCACATGCGCGGCCGCGTCTCGGCGGTGTCGGGCCTGTTCATTTCGGGCTCGAACGAACTGGGCGAGTTCGAAAGCGGCGTGGTCGCCCGCCTCCTTGGCCCGGTCGGTGCGGCGGTCTTTGGCGGCATCGGCACGCTGATCGTCACCGGCACTTGGGCGCGGCTGTTCCCGGCGCTCTACAACGCCGACCGGCTGGACGCGCGCGAGGCGAGCGAAGAGACCAGCGCGCCGCAGTCCCTGACCGCTCCGGCAAGCTGAAATGCGCTGGCTGATCCGTCTTGTCGCCCTCGGGCTGGTTGTCGCGCTGGTGTCGCTGGCGATGCCGGTCGTTGCGGTGCTGACCTACCACGACCCCGCGCTGCCACCGGACGCGCGCGCGATCATCGTGCTGGGGGGCGATGTGGACACCGTGCGGCTAGGCGCCGAAACCGCCGCGCGGGTGGATCGCGGCGTCGCGCTCTGGCAGGCGGGGGCGGCGCCGATCCTGCTGTTCACCGGCGCGCTCTGGGACGAGGCCGGGGCAAACCAGTCCGCGCAGATGGTCTCGCGCGCGGTGCTGGCGGGGGTGGACCCCGCCGCGATCCGGCTGGAGCCGGACTCGCGTTCCACCTTGCAGAATGCGCTCTTTACCCGCCGGGTGCTGTCGCGCGACCTCGGCGGCGACCTCGCGGCGCCGGTGATCCTGGTCACCAACCGCTTCCATCTGCCGCGCGCCTGGGCCTCGTTTCGCTGGGCCGGATTCACCAACATGACGCTGGTCGCCGCGGATCCCGATCAGGCGCAGGTCACCTGGGAGAATCTGGGCTACGAAGTGCTGAAATGGCCCTTCAATGTGCTGCGCGCGGGCGCCGCGAGCCTGATGGCGGCCTTCGGCGTCCCGCAGCAGGATGTGGACGCGATCCTGCCTTAGGCTATTCCGCCGCCGCCCGGCGCGGCAGTTTCCAGTTCGGCCGCACGAAGTGGCAGGTGTAGCCGTGCGGAATGCGCACCAGATAATCCTGATGCTCGGGCTCGGCCTCCCAGAAGTCACCGGCCGGTGCGACCTCGGTCACCACCTTGCCGGGCCAGAGACCCGAGGCATCGACATCGGCGATGGTGTCCAGCGCCACCCGCGTCTGCTCGTCCGACGTGGTGTAGATCGCCGAGCGATAGCTTGCCCCACGGTCGTTGCCCTGCCGGTTGGGTGTGCTCGGATCGTGAATCTGGAAGAAGAATTCCAGCAGGTCACGATAGCTGATCTGCGTCGGGTCGAACAGGATCTCCACCGCCTCGGCATGGTTGCCGTGGTTGCGGTAGGTCGCGTTCGGCACTTCACCGCCGGAATAGCCTACAACGGTTTTCAGGATGCCGGGCTTGCGGCGCAGCAAGTCCTGCACGCCCCAGAAGCAGCCCGCCGCCAGGATCGCGCGTTCGGTCATGTCGGCCATCACTCCTCCTCCCCCTGATCCGAGTCAAACATCGCGCGGTAATCGCTGTAGCCCTCGGCCTCCAGTTCCTCGACCGGGATGAAGCGGAGCGAGGCCGAGTTGATGCAGTAGCGCAGCCCCCCCAACTCGAGCGGGCCGTCGTTGAAGACATGGCCAAGATGGCTGTCGGCATGGGCGGAACGCACCTCGACGCGGCGCATGCCAAGGCTGACGTCGGATTTCTCGACCACGTTCTGTTCGACCAGCGGGCGGGTGAAGCTGGGCCAGCCGCAGCCCGAATCGAACTTGTCGAGCGAGGTGAACAGGGGTTCCCCCGATACGATGTCGACGTAAAGGCCCTCGCCCTTGAAATCGTGGAAGGCGTTCATGAACGGCCGTTCGGTCCCGCTGTGCTGGGTCACGTGCACCTGTTCCGGGGTCAGCTTGGCCAGCGCCTCGGGCGTTTTGGCATAAGTCTTCAATGTCATCGGATGTCCTCCACCGTAGTGACAAGGCGCAATATGGCGCGCCCAGGCCCGCTGTCCAATCCCCGACACCCCGAGTTGAGGTGTTTTACAGCGTGCCCTCTGCGGCCCGCGTGTCCACGTCATCCGCCGGGCGCCCCTTGAACCCGGTCGCCACCACGAACTTTTCCGAACTGTCGGCGCGGCTGGCGGGGGGCTTGACGTTCACCACCTTGGTGAAGGCGCGCTTCAGCCGCGCCTGCAACTCGGCCTCGGCGCCGCCGGCCAGCACCTTGGCGACAAAGGTGCCGCCCGGCTCCAGCACGTCGAAGGCAAACTCCGCCGCCGCCTCGCACAGCGCGATGATGCGCAGGTGGTCGACCTGCTTGTTGCCGGAGGCGGCGGCGGCCATGTCGCTCATCACCACGTCGGCATTGCCGCCGAGCCAGGTCTTCACCAGCGCCTCCGCCGAATCCTCCAGGAAATCCAGCATGTGGATATCGGCCCCGGCAATCGGCGCGACCTCTTGCAGATCGACGCCCAGCACGGTGCCGACAGGCTTGCCCTTCTTTTCCCCCAGCGCGTTGACGCGGGTCACCGCGACCTGGCACCAGCCACCGGGCGCGCAGCCCAGATCGACGACGCGGGCGCCGGGCTTCAGGAAGCCGTATTTGTCATCCAGTTCGCGGATCTTGAACGCCGCGCGGCCGCGGTAGCCCTCGCGCTTGGCGGCGATGACGTAGGGGTCGTTCAACTGCCGTTCGAGCCAGAGCGTGGAACTGAGCTTGCGCCCCTTCGCCGTCTTGACCTTGACGCGCAATTCGCGCGCCCCGCGGCCCGAGGTGCTTTTGGGTGTGCTCATGTCAGGTAAGGTCCGTCTTCCAATACGCCGTCGGCGCTCATCTGCGCGTAGAGCAGCCCCTCGCGCAACCCACGATCGGCGACCGACAGGCGATCGGTCGGCCAGATTCGCATCAGGGCTTGCAGGATCGCCGCGCCCGACATGATCAGCGTATGGCGGTCGCGCCCGATGCGCGGGTCGGTGCGCCGCCCTTCCGGGCCAAGATCAAGGTAGTCGCGGATCACCGTGTCGATCTGGTCGGAGGTCATCCGCAAGCCATCGACCTTGTTGCGGTCATAGCGTTTCAGCCCCAGGAACGAGGCCGCGACGGTCGTCACCGTCCCCGAGGTGCCGATGATCTGAAACCCCTCGCGCGGGTTTTCGGCGTTGTAGGGCGAGAAGTTGGCCAGGTTCTCCTCGAAGAACCAGCTCATCAGCGCGAACCGGGCAGCGTCATCCTCGACGTCGATGAACTGGTCCTTCAGCGTCGCCACCCCCAGCGGCACCGAAATCCAGTCCACCACCCGCGCGGCGGGCACGCCACGGTCGGGCTGATGGAACCCCGCGTGCAGCCGCATGATGGCGCGCGGGCGGTCACGGTGCGGCACGCCGGACAGGTCGATCCAGACCAGTTCGGTCGAGCCGCCGCCGATATCGACCACCAGCAACTGTTCCGTCCGGGGGCTGACCAGCGGCGCGCAGGACACGACGGCCAGCCGCGCCTCTTCCTCGGGCGCGATGATTTCCAGCACCAGCCCGGTTTCATACTCGACGCTGCGCATGAAGTCGCGGGCGTTGCGGGCCCGGCGGCAGGCTTCGGTCGCCACCAGCCGCATCCGCTTGACCTCGTGCTTCTCGATCTTCTTCTGGCAGATGCGCAGCGCCTGCACCGTCCGCGCCATCGAGGCGCGGCTGAGCCGCCCCGAGGCCTCCAGCCCGATGCCAAGCTGCACGGTCTTGGAAAAGCTGTCGATGACGTCAAACTGACTGCCCCGGGGTTGGGCAATCAGCATCCGGCAACTGTTCGTGCCAAGATCCAGCGCCGCATAAAGCTGCGCCGGGTCTGATGTACGCGGGGCGGTCGGCTCGACCGGTTGCACGTCGTCTGCCACCGGGATCGCGTCCGCCCCGTAGGGACGCTCGGGCGTCATCGCGTCGCCCTCCGATGTCAAGTTGATGACAGACTAGTGACCGGGGCCCCGCCGCGCAAGCGCGCGCTGCGCACCCTGCCCCACGGCGCATCATCCTGGTGCGGATTTTTCCGACGCGGCGTGCTGGCCCGTGCCGACGGGGTGCCTTAGAAGCAAACGGGGGGCGGGTCGCTCGCCGCGTGCGGGATGTCGAAATCCGACACCGGATGTCGGCGCCGCACGCCTATACCGGCGACAACGCAAACCGCGGGGGAATCAGCGATGCCCGAAGTCACGATCGTCTACTGGCGGGACATTCCCGCGCAGGTCATCGTCGGCAAGGGCCGCCGGGGCTCCAAGCGGCAGTTGTCGGAGCGCTTCGAACAGGCGATCGACCGCTGCGCCATGAAAAGCGGTGCCAAGGATGCCGACGCCTACCTGGCCGAATGGCGCAAGGCCGCCCCCTATGAGGTCGAGGGCGACCCCGAAGAAATCGCCACCGCTGAAGCCGCGCGGCTGGAAGCCGAACACGACACGGAGCGCCTGAAGGTGCTGATCGCCAACGAGGGCCGGGCCTGAGCCCGCGCCGCATGACCCCTGGGAGGCCGCAATGGCTCTGCTGAACTTCCGCCGCGCCGAAGCGCCGAAACCCGAGGGTTCCTCGGCCGAGGTCGAGGCGCTTCTGACCGGCTTCTCGATCGAGGTGATGCCGCGCACCGCCGAAAAGATCGAGGATTTCCGCGCCCTTCTGCCGCGCGGCACCCGCGTCTACATCGCCCATATCGAGGGCACGCCGATCGCCGACATGGTGGCCACCGCCAAACGCCTGCATGCGCAGGGCTACCCGGTGATGCCGCACTTCCCGGCCCGCATCATCCACGACCGCGCCACGCTGGCCGACTGGATCGCCCGCTATCAGGGCGAGGCCGACGTGAAGCAGGCGCTGCTGCTGGGCGGCGGCGTGAACACTCCGGCGGGCGAATTCCACAGCTCGATGCAACTGATCGAAACCGGGCTCTTTGCCGGGTTCGAGCGGCTGCACGTCGCGGGCCACCCCGAGGGCAACAAGGACATCGACGCCGACGGCAGCGACCGCATGGTGATGCAGGCGCTGGCGTGGAAACAGGCGTTTTCCGAGCGCACCGATGCGAAAATGGCGATCGCCACCCAGTTCTGCTTCGAGGCGGGCCCGGTGATCGCCTGGGCCGACCGACTGGCCGCCGAAGGGATCAAGCTGCCGATCCACATCGGCGTCGCGGGGCCCGCCAAGCTGCAAACGCTGCTGAAATTCGCCATCGCCTGCGGGGTTGGCGCCTCGTTGCGCGTGCTGCAAAAGCGCGCCAAGGATGTCACCAAGCTGCTGATGCCGTTCGAGCCGAACGAGTTCATCGCCGGGATCGCCGCGCACAAGGCCGCGCATCCCGGTTTCGGCATCGAGGCCGTGCATTTCTTCCCGCTCGGCGGGATCAAGACCAACGCAACCTGGGCCACCGAGCATGGCGGCGCCGCCGCTGTTCCGGCCGCGCAAGACTGAGGACAGACCATGACCCGGACCGTGATCGAATCGAAAACCAAGACCGTCATCATCGGCTTCGACGAGCCGTTCTGCGTGATTGGCGAGCGCATCAACCCCACCGGCCGCAAGAAGCTGGCGGCGGAACTGGAGGCCGGGAACTTCGAGACCGTGCTCAGGGACGCGCTGGAACAGGTCGCCTGCGGCGCTACCGTGCTGGACGTGAACTCGGGCGCGGTCTTCACCAACAGGATGGCCGCAGACCCGCGCTATGCCGACAACAACTTCGTCGAGCCGCCGCTGATGCGCGAGCTGATCGCGCGGATTCAGGCCATCGTCGATGTGCCGCTTTGCATCGACTCGTCGGTGCCCGCGGCGCTGGAGGCCGGGCTGGCGGCCTGCGAGGGGCGTCCGCTGCTGAACTCGGTGACGGGTGAGGAAGAGCGGCTGGAACTCGTGCTGCCGCTGGTGAAGAAATACAACGTGCCGGTGGTGGCGATCTCGAACGACGATACCGGGATTTCGCAAGACCCCGATGTGCGCTTTGCCGTGGCGAAGAAGATCGTCGAACGCGCCGCCGATTTCGGCATTCCGGCGCATGACATCGTCGTTGATCCGCTGGTGATGCCGGTCGGCGCGCTTGGCTCGGCCGGGCAGCAGGTCTTCACGCTGGTGCGCCGGTTGCGTGACGAACTGGGCGTGAACACCACCTGCGGCGCGTCGAACATCTCGTTCGGGATGCCGCACCGGCATGGCATCAATGCGGCCTTCCTGCCGATGGCGATCGGCGCGGGGATGACCTCGGCGATCATGAACCCGGTTCGCCTGCCGGAAATGGAGGCGATCCGCGCCGCCAACTTCCTGATGAACCACGACGCCAATGGCGGCGAATGGATCCGCTTCGCCCGCGTGCTGGAGGCGGTGGAGGCGGGCGCCACCTTCGCCGAAGCCTCGGCGGCGGCAGCGGCGGCCGGTGGCCGTGGCGGACGTTCGGGCGGCCGCGCCGGTCGCGCCCGGAGCTGACATCGGCACCCCCCCCCGCCACGGCCGGGTATTCCGCTGGCCGTGGCGTGTTTGACCTGCGTGTGACCTGCAAATCCGATCGCCCGCACCGGAAGCGCCAAAGAATTTTTCTGCGAAAGATCTTGACCTTCGGTGACGCGGACGCATCGCCGAATGCCGCGGTTGGACGTTGCGCCCGGGCCAAAGCAAACTATGACTTTGCGGGACGCCTTTTCCTGCCGGAGACCGAGACATGACCGAGACCCGTGATCCGCTCGTGATCTTCACACCTTCCGGCAAGCGTGGGCATTTCCCCATCGGCACCCCGGTGCTGACCGCCGCGCGCCAGTTGGGAGTCGATCTCGATTCGGTCTGCGGCGGGCGCGGCATCTGCTCCAAATGCCAGATCACGCCGGGCTACGGCGAGTTTCCCAAGCATGGCGTGACGGTCGAGGCGGGCGCGCTGAGCGACTGGAACGCGGTCGAGGAACGCTACAAATCCAAGCGCGGCATGATCGACGGGCGGCGGCTGGGCTGCCAGGCCAAGGTGCAGGGCGACGTGGTGATCGACGTACCGCCCGAAAGCCAGGTGCACAAGCAGGTGGTGCGCAAGGCCGCCACCATGCGCGACATCACGATGGACCCGGCGACGCGGCTTTACTACGTCGAGGTCGCCGAGCCCGACATGCACGAACCCTCGGGCGATCTCGAACGGCTGGGCGCAAGCTTGCGCGAGCAATGGGGCATCGGCGCCGTTTACGCCGATCTCGACGTGCTGCGCAAACTGCAACCGGCGCTGCGCAAGGGCGAGTGGAAGGTGACGGTCGCGCTGCACAAGGGCAACCACGACGCACGCACCCGCGTGCTGGACATCTGGCCGGGGTTTTACGAGGGCGGCATCTACGGGCTGGCGATCGACCTTGGTTCCACCACCATCGCGGCGCATCTGTGCGACCTGCGCGATGGCCGCGTGCTGGCCTCGGCCGGGGTGATGAACCCGCAGATCCGCTTTGGCGAAGACCTGATGAGCCGGGTCAGCTATGTGATGATGAACCCCGGCGGCGACCGCGAGATGACGGGGGCGGTGCGCACCGCGCTCAACGGCCTCGCCCAGACGATCTCGACCGAGGCCGGGATCGACCCGACCCGGATCATGGAGGCGGTCTTCGTCTGCAATCCGGTGATGCACCACCTGCTGCTGGGCATCGACCCGGTGGAGCTTGGGCAGGCGCCCTTCGCGCTGGCGACCTCGGATTCGATGTCGCTCGACGCGGCGGAACTGGGGCTGACCTCGGTGAACGCCAATGCCCGCGTCTATATCCTGCCGCTGATCGCCGGCCATGTCGGTGCCGATTGCGCCGCCGTGGCGCTGGCGGAAGAGCCCAACAAGTCCGACGACATGGTGCTGATCGTCGATGTCGGCACCAACGCGGAACTGCTGCTGGGCAACAAGGACAAGGTGCTGGCCTGTTCCTCGCCCACCGGCCCGGCCTTCGAGGGCGCGCAGATCAGTTCCGGCCAGCGCGCCGCGCCCGGCGCCATCGAGCGGGTGGAGATCGACCCGGTCACCAAGGAGCCGCGCTTCAAGGTGATCGGCTGCGATCTGTGGTCGACCGATCCCGCCTTTGCCACCGCGACGGCGGCCAGCGGCATCACCGGCATCTGCGGCTCGGGCATCATCGAGGCGGTGGCCGAAATGCGGATGGCCGGGATTGTCGATCCCTCGGGCCTGATCGGCTCGGCCGAACAGACCGGCAGCGCGCGGCTGATCCCCGAGGGGCGCACGCACAGTTACCTGCTCTATGACGGCAGCGCCGAGGGCGGCCCGCGCATTCTGGTGACGCAGGGCGACATCCGGGCGATCCAGCTTGCCAAATCGGCCCTCTATGCGGGCGCGCGGCTGCTGATGGACGAGTTGCACATCGACACCGTCGACCGGGTCGTGCTGGCCGGTGCCTTCGGCGCGCATATCTCGCCCAAGCACGCGATGGTGCTGGGCATGATCCCGGACGCGCCGCTGAACAAGGTCTTCTCGGCCGGGAATGCCGCGGGCACCGGCGCGCGCATCGCGCTGTGCAATGTCGCCGCGCGGGATGAGGTGGAACGCGTGGTGCGCGAGATCCACAAGGTCGAGACCGCCATCGAGCCGCGCTTTCAGGAACATTTCGTGGCGGCGAACGCGATCCCGCACGCCACCGCGCCCTTCCCCGAACTGGCGAAGATCGTCACCCTGCCGAATGTGTCGTTCAACCCGCAGGGTGGTGGCGGTGGACGGCGGCGCCGGGGCTGATCGGCCTTGACGCGGCGCGCGGCGGCCACATCTCGTCGCCCATGACCGACGATCCCGTTGCCGCACTGCTGATCCGGGTCGCCGCGCAGGACCGCGCGGCGTTTCGCGCGCTTTATTCCGCTGCGTCGGCGAAACTCATGGGCGTATCCTTGCGTATCTTGGGCAACAGGGCCGAAGCCGAGGAGGCGTTGCAGGAAGTGTTCACCCGGGTCTGGCTGAACGCCGCCCGGTTCGATGCGGGCAAGGCGCGCGGGATGACCTGGCTCATCTCGATCGCGCGTCACCATGCGATCGACCGGCTGCGCACCCGACCCACGGCACGGACCGATGGTGACGACGCGCTTCAGTCCATCGCCGATCCGCAGCCGCGCGCCGAAACGGTGCTGGTGGCGCGCGGCGAGGCGCGCCGGATCGCCGAATGCTTCGACACGCTCGACCCCGACCGCGCCGCGGCGGTGAAGGGCGCCTATCTCGACGGCCTGTCCTATCAGGATCTGGCCGAGCGGTTCGCGGTGCCGCTGAACACGATGCGCACCTGGCTGCGGCGCAGCCTGGCGCGCCTGAAAGAGTGCATGGACGGATGAGCGCCCCCGACGATCCCCAAGCCCCCGAGGGCGACGACATGCTCGCCGCCGAGTATGTGCTGGGCACGCTGCCGCTGCCCGACCGGCTGGCGGTGCAGCGCCGCCTGCGCGACGACATGGCCTTTGCCGCCCGCATCGCGGTGTGGGAGGACCGCCTTGCCCCCCTCAATGACGACTACACCGAGGCGCCCGCGCCCGACCTGCTGCCCGCGATCGAGGCGCGGCTGTTCGGCGCGGCCCCGCGCCGCCGGGGGTTCCGGCTCTGGTTCGGTGGCTTGGGCGGCGCCCTTGTCGCGGTCGCGCTGATCGCCGTGCTGCTGGTCGGTCTGCCGCGGCCATCGGCGCCGACCTATCTCGCCACCCTTGCCGCAACCGGTCAGGCCGTCGTGTTCACCGCCGCCTACGCGCCCGCGACCGGCACGCTGACCGTGACCCGCACCGCAGGCCCCGGCCCGACCGCGGGGCATGACTATCAACTGTGGTCGATCGGGGCGGACGGCGTTCCCAAGCCGCTGGGCCTCGTCAGCGCGCCGAAGGACAGCCAGCATGTGGCGGGCCTTGCGCCTGGCATTGTGCTGGCGGTCAGCATCGAGCCCGCGGGCGGATCGCCGAACGGCAAGCCGACCACCGTGCTGGCGACCGGGCCGCTCACCACCCTGTGATCGCCGCCGCGCGAAGATTTCGCGCCGCCGCTGAAACTTCCGCCGCGCCGTCTTCGTAGCTTCGGGCATGGATCAGGGAAACGCCCTGTCCGCCAACCCCTTGAGGAGACGAACATGACCTTCACCCTCCGCACCCTTGCCATCGCCACCGCTTTCACCGGCGTCGCCGGCGCTGTTCTTGCCGACAACCCGATGGTCGGCGGCGCCGCGATGTTCGCCACCAAGAACATCATCGAGAACGCCGTGAACTCGAAGGACCACACCACCCTCGTCGCCGCCGTGAAGGCCGCGGGGCTGGTCGAGACGCTGGAAGGCAAGGGCCCCTTCACCGTCTTTGCCCCCACCAACGAAGCCTTCGCCAAGCTGCCCGCGGGCACCGTCGAGAGCCTGCTGAAGCCGGAAGACCACGACAAGCTGGTGAAGATCCTCACCTGCCATGTGCTGGCCGCCAAGGAAACCGCCAAGATGATCGCGGCCGAGGCGATGAAGGACGGCGGCATGGTCACGCTCGATACCGTCGGCGGCTGCAAGTTCACCGCGACCGCGAAGGACGGCATGCTGATGATCATGGATGGCCAGGGCGACACCGCCACCGTCACCATCGCCGACGTGATGCAGTCGAACGGCGTGATCCACGTCATCGACACGGTGCTGCTGCCCGCGATGTGATCCGGGCTTCTGCCGCATCCGTCAACCGTCCCCACACCTGGAACCGCGACAGAAGGGGCCGCCCAATATCGGGGCGGTCCGCTGCCGTTTGGTCGCACCATCGGGCATGGCGCCTGCGCGCCCGCTGGCTATGATCGGCGCGACCGAGACGCGACAGGAGCCCGCGCCGTGAGCGATGCCCGCCATTTCCTTTTCCTCTGCGCCAGCGCGCGCCAGAACGGCAATAGCCTGGCGCTGGCCCGCCGCGCCGCCGCCGCCCTGCCCGCCGACACCATCCAGACCTGGCGCGATCTGACCGATCCGGCGCTGCCCGCCTTCCACGACCGCCGCCACGGCGATACCTACGCGGCGCCCGAGGGCGTGGCGACCGACCTGATGCGCGCCACGCTGGCGGCAAGTGATCTGGTCTTCGTCGCCCCGCTTTACTGGTATGGCCTGCCCGCGTCGGCCAAGCTTTACATCGACCACTGGTCGCACTGGATGCGGGTGCCCGCGACCGGCTTCAAGGCGGCGATGCCTGCAAAGCGCGTCTGGCTGGTGATGGCGCATTCCGGATCATCGCCCGAACAGATTGCCCCGGCGGTGGAATGCCTGCGCTTTTCCGCCGACTACATGCAGGCGCCGCTGGCGGGCGTGTTGCTGGGCGATGCCAACGCACCGGGCGAGATCGCCGCCGACGCCGCCGCCCTCGCCGCCGCCGATCGCTTCTTCACGACTTGACGGCGCAGGGCGTCTCGCTTACCTCTGACCGCGCCGCGGGTGTAGCTCAATGGCAGAGCAGAAGCTTCCCAAGCTTACGACGAGGGTTCGATTCCCTTCACCCGCTCCATCCCCTCCGACACGAAAGAGGCCGACCATGCCCGCCATCACCCGCATCGAATCCGGTTCGCGCATGAGCCAGGCCGTGATCCACAACCGCATCGTCTATCTGGCCGGTCAGGTCGGCCATCCGGGCGACGGTGTCGCCGCGCAAACCCGCACCGCGCTGGCCGAGGTGGACCGGCTGCTGGCGCTGGCGGGCAGCGACAAGACCCGCATCCTGACGGCGCAGGTCTGGCTGGCCGACGCCTCGACGGTGGCCGAGATGAACGCGGTCTGGGATGCCTGGGTGCCGCAGGGCCACACCCCCGCCCGCGCCACCGGCGAGTCGCGTCTGGTCGCGCCGGAGTATCTGGTCGAGGTCATCGTGACGGCGGCGCTGGCCTGAGCCAAGGGCGGGGGGCCGTCTGCCCCCAGCACGCCCACGGGGCCGGGCGTTCTTCGCTGGAGATCCTCCACGGGAGGATTTTCGAGCGGTCATCACCCCCGTGGATATCTGAAGACCGAAACTGAGCGGCGCGCGGGTCAGCCCCGCAGCTGCTCCACCAGCATCCGGGTCGAGCCGTCCTTGCCCTCCGTGCCGGCCTTGCCCTCCAGGATCGGCATCAGCGCCAGCGCCAGTTCCTTGCCCAGTTCGACGCCCCATTGATCGAAGCTGTTGATGCCCAGGATCACCCCTTCGACAAACACCCGGTGTTCGTAAAGCGCGATGATCTGGCCCAGCGCGAAGGGCGTGAGGCGCGGGTAGACCAGCGTCGTCGAGGGCCGGTTGCCGGGGAACACGCGGTGCCGGGCCTGACGGTCCAGTTCGGCCCCCGTGAGGCATTTTTTCGCCATGATCCCCGTGGTTTCCGCGAGGTTCCTGCCACGCAGCAGCGCCTCGGACTGGGCCAGGCAGTTGGCGACCAGCAAGAGGTGCTGGTGCGCCAGATCGGGCTCGTGCCCCTGCACCGCCACCATGAACTCGCACGGAATGATCCGGGTGCCCTGATGGATCAACTGGTAGAAGGCGTGCTGGCCGTTGGTGCCGGGCTCGCCCCAGACCACGGGGCCGGAGTTGCGCGTCAGGTCGGTGCCGTCCATCGCCACGCGCTTGCCGTTGCTCTCCATCTCCAGTTGCTGGAAATAGGCGGGCAGGCGCGACAGCCGCTGCTCGTAGGGCAGCACGGCGCGGGTGGCGTAGCCGCAGATCTGGTTGTGCCAGATCCCCACCAGCGCCAGCAGCACCGGCAGGTTTTCGGCAAATGGCGCGCTGCGGAAATGGGCGTCCATCGCGGCGCCGCCCGCGAGGAACTCGTCGAACCGCTCCGGCCCGATGGCCAGCATCACCGACAGCCCGATCGGCCCCCAGACGGAATAGCGCCCGCCGACCCAATCCTCGAAGCCGAAGACGCGGGCGGGGTCGATGCCGAAGGCGGCGGTCTTGTCGAGCGCGGTCGACACCGCGGCGAATTGCGCGGCCGGGGCGGCGACCCTGCCCGCCATCCAGCGCTTGGCGGCCTCGGCGTTGGTCATCGTCTCGATCGTGGTGAAGGTCTTGGAGGCAATGATCACCAGCGTGGTTTCCGGGTTCAGTCCCTTGAGCACGTCATGCACATGCGCGCCGTCGATGTTGGACACATAATGGCAACGCGGCCCGTCGGCATAGGGGGCCAGCGCCAGATAGGCCATCGCGGGGCCAAGGTCGGACCCGCCGATGCCGATGTTCACCACGTCGGTGATCGCCCCGCCCTGCCCCCGCACCCGGCCCGCGCGCAGATCGTGCGCGAAGGCCTGCATCCGGGCATGCGTGGCGCGCACCTCGGGCATCACGTCGCGGCCGTCGACGATCACCGAGGCGTCAAGGTTGCGCAGCGCGGTATGCAGGACCGCGCGCCCCTCGGTTTCGTTGATCTTGGCGCCCGCGAACATCGCGTCCCGCTTGGCCGCCACGGCCGAGGCCTCGGCGAGCTCCAGCAGCAGCGCGCGGCCGGTGACATCGATGTTGGTCTTGGAGTAGTCGAACAGCATCCCTTCCCACCGGGCCGAGAAGTCGGCCGCCCGCCCGTCGTCGAAGTCGAACAGCCGCAGGATGCCACGCTCGGCCACGCCCGCGTGATGCGCCGCCAGGTTCGCCCAGATGTCCATCGTCCGCCTCGCTATTCCGCCCAGAACTATTCCGCCCAGTGAACCGTCGCATTGCCCAGAAAGGCGCGGATCGGCGCCTGCATCGGGTCAAGCCCCTGCGCCCGCTCCAGCGCCGCGCGCTTTTCGGGGCCGGTGATCAGCACATGCGTGACCATCGCGCCCGCCAGCACCGGCGCCGTCAGCGTGATGCGCGGCTCGCCCGCGCCCTCGGCCCGCATCGGCATCAGGATCGGCGCCCGCGCTTCCATCGCATCGGCGAGCCGGTCGCCGCCGGGAAACAGCGAGGCCGTGTGCATGTCGGCGCCCATGCCGAGGATCAGCACCGAAATCGGCAGCCAGGGCGCGATTCCGGCCGACAAGGCATCGAGCGCCTCTTCCGGCGTCTCGGTATCGGAATGCAGCGGCACCAGCGTTGCCGAGGCGGCACGGCCGACCAGCAACCGTTCGCGCACCAGCCGCGTGTTCGATCGCGGCGCGTTTTCCGGCACCCAGCGTTCGTCGTTCAGGAACACCCCCACCCGGCCCCAGTCAAGATCGACCGCCGACAGCCCGTCGAACACCGGGCCGGGCGTGCTGCCGCCGGTGACGCAAAGCGAGACCCGATCCTGCTGGCGCAGGAAATCGCCCAACTGGCCCGCCACCTTGTTGGCCAGCGCCAGAAACATCAGGTCGCGATCGGGGTATTCGATGAATTTCATTCCCGTATCTCCCGCCAGCGGCGCCCGTCGCGATGCAGCAGCATCAGCGCATCCTCGGGGCCGGATGAGCCGGGATCATAGCCGCGCGGCTTGTCGCCCCGCGCCTCCCAGCCCTCGATGATCGGATCGGTCCAGGCCCAGGCGGCCTCGACCTCGTCGCCGCGCATGAACAGCGTCTGGTTGCCGCGGATCACGTCCATGATCAGCCGCTCGTAGGCGTCGGGAATGTCCATCCCCTCTTCCCCCAGCGCCTCGGCGAAGGACATGTCCAGCGGCACCTCGGTCAGGCGCATGCCACCCGGCCCCGGTTCCTTGATCATCACCGTCAGGTTCATGCCCTCGTTCGGCTGCAACCGGATCGCCAGCACGTTGGCCTTCCAGCCCTCGTCTTCGCCAAAGATCGAGTGCGGCGCCTCCTTGAAGATGATGGCAATCTCGGAGGTGCGGGCGCGCAGCTTCTTGCCGGTGCGCAGATAGAACGGGGTGCCCTGCCAGCGCCAGTTCGCCACCCGCACCTTCAGCGCGATGTAGCTTTCGGTCCGGCTTTGCGGGTCGCCGCAATTCTCCAGATACGAGGCCGCCTCGGGGCCGTCCTTCTTGCCCGCGCCGCGATACTGGCCGCGCACGATATCCTCGGCCGGCACGGCCTCCAGCGCGCGGATCACCTTCAGCTTCTCGTCGCGCACGGCGTTGGGGTCGAACTTGTAGGGCGGCTCCATCGCGATCAGGCACAAAAGCTGCATCATGTGGTTCTGCACCATGTCGCGCATCGCGCCCGACTTGTCGTAGTAGCTGCCGCGGCCCTCGACCCCGACCGTTTCGGCCACGGTGATCTGGACGTGGTCCACGTATTGCGCGTTCCACAGGGGCTCGAACAGGATATTGGCAAAACGCACCGCCATCAGGTTCTGCACCGTCTCCTTGCCCAGGTAATGGTCGATCCGGTAGATCTGCTTTTCGTCGAAATGCGCGGCCAGCACCGCGTTCAGCGCCTCTGCCGAGGCCAGGTCACGCCCGAACGGCTTTTCCACCACGATCCGGCTGCGGTCGTCGGCGATGTTGTGGCAGTGCAGCCGCTCGGCCAGGTCGCCAAACAACGTCGGCGCGACCGAGAAGTAGAAGGCCCGCACCACCCCGGTGCGCATCAGGCCCGCAAGCTGCGCCCAGCCGCCCTCGCCGGTCGCGTCGATCCGGACGTAGTGCAACTGGCCGAGAAACTTCTCGATCACGGCCGCGTCCTGCTTGTCCTTGGCGACGAACTCGGCCAGCGCGGCGGCGGCAATCGCGCGATAGCCCTCATCGGTCAGATCGGCCCGTGCCGCGCCGATGATCCGGCTTTCCGGCGGCATCTGCCCGGCCCGGAAGCGGATGAAAAGTCCCGGAAGAATCTTCCGCTTGGCAAGGTCACCCGTGCCGCCGAACACCACCAGGTCAAACGGATCGACCGGAATCACGCGCGAAACCATTCTTCGCCCTTTCCCCTCGATGGCGCCACCACCCGGCCGCTGCCGCCGTTAGCGCTAACGGCTGTGTTTTAGCCGCAATGCAGCGCAGAGTCCAGCACCAGCGTCCCCGTCGCGGTCACGCCTCGAGTTCGGCATCCCAATACAGGAAGTCGAGCCAGCTGTCGTGGAGGTAGTTTGGCGGAAAGCGGCGGCCGATGTTCTGCATGTCTTCCGTCGTCGGGCGGCGCGGCGGCAACCGCAGGCTCATCCCGGCTTGGCGCAGCGATTTCGAGCCCTTGCGCAGGTTGCAGGGCGAACAGGCGGCCACCACGTTTTCCCAGCTGGTGATGCCGCCGCGCGCGCGCGGCACCACATGGTCGAAGGTCAGATCGCCCCTGGCGCCGCAGTACTGGCAGCAGAATTCGTCGCGCAGAAAAAGATTGAAGCGCGTGAATGCCACGCGCTTCTGCGGTTTGACGAATTCCTTCAGCACCACCACCGAGGGTATTCGAATCTCGGTGGTCGGGCTGCGGACAACGGCGTCGTATTCCGCCACGATCGACACCCGGTCGAGAAAGGCGGCCTTCACCGCTTCCTGCCAGGGCCAGAGCGACAGCGGGTAGTAGGACAGCGGGCGGTAATCGGCGTTCAGAACCAGCGCGGGGTAATGCCGCAGCACCGCAGGTTCGCGCACGAAGGTCGTCCTGAAATCCCCATCCATCGTCCCCGCCTCCGATCCCGCCGCCAAGGGGCGTCCCGTGTCCAGGGCAGGACGCGCCCGCCCCATATCCTTAAACTATATATGGCGTTCGCCGCCTGACAAGCCCCGCAAGATACGGTGCCCGTGGTCAAAGTCCCTAAACCGCCAAGTTCACGGCAAGATGACAGCGCGACATGTCAGCGCGGCAGCCGGTCCTGCAGGAACCCCAGCGCGGCGCCCAGCCCGTCGGGCGCGATGCCATGCGCGGTGCCGGGGCTGACGTGGGTGTAGGTCTCGATGCCGACGCGGGTCAGCACGGCGGCGGCCTCGGGCATCGACGACGGCGGCACCATTTCGTCGCGGTCGCCGTGGATCAGCAGGATCGGCGGCTTGGCGGTGATCTCGCCCGCCAGCCGCTCCGGCGCGATCAGCCGCCCCGAGAAGCCGACGACGCAGGCGACCGGCGCCGCCCGCCGCGGCGCCACCTCCAGCGCCATCATGGTGCCCTGCGAAAAGCCCACCAGCGCCATCGCCGCGTCGGTCAGCCCCTCTTCGGCCAGCCGCGCATCCAGAAAGGCGTTCAGCGCGGCGGCCGAGGCCGCGATGCCCGCCGCCGCCGCCGCCTCGGACGACCCGTCGAGCCACGGGATCGGGAACCACTGATAGCCGAACGGGTTGCCGCTGCACCGCTCCGGCGCGTTCGGCGCCACGAAAACCGCATTCGGCAGGTGCGGCGCCAGCGGATCGGCGAGGCCCAGCAGGTCGTCGCCATCCGCGCCATAGCCGTGCAGGAACACCACCAGGCTTTTCGCCCGGCCCGAGGTCGGCGCCCGCCGCCCGAATTGCAGACCCTTGCTCATGTCACCCCCTCGCGCGCCTTGATGACGCGGTAATAGGCCCAGAGCGCGCGCGCCGCAACCGCGCGCCACGGCGACCACTCCTCGGCCATCGCGCGCAGCGCACCCTCCGACGGTCGCCCGCCCAGTTCGAACAGCACCCGCGCCGCCTCCTGCAGGGCCAGATCGCCCGCCGCGAAGGCATCCGCCCGCCCCAGCGCGAACATCGCGTAAATCTCCGCCGTCCAGCGCCCGATGCCGGGCAGCGCGACCAGCGTTTCCACCACCTCGGGCTCGGGCGCCCGCGCCAGCGCGTCATAGTCCAGTCCCGCCCCCGCCAGCGCCCGCAGATAGCGCAGCTTTGGCCGCGACAGCCCGCAGGCGCGCAGCACCGCATCATCCGCCGCGGCCACCGCCGCGGGCGTCACCAACCCCGCCGTCGCCAGCCGCCCGCCGATGGCGCGGGCCGAGGCGACGCTGACCTGCTGGCTGACGATGGCATCCTGCAGCGCCGCGAACCCGCCCTCGCGCCGCCGCAGCGGCAGCGGCCCGGTCAGCGCCAGCGCCGCCGCGAACCGAGGTTCCCGCGCCGCCAGCCAGGCCGCGCCCTCGGCCACGCAGCCCTCCGTCTCGATGATGCGCCCGACCATGCTTGCGTCTTCTTCCTGGCCCAAAATACTCCCGCCGGAGGCTAGTGAGTTTTTCGTCCGCCATAAGGCGCCGTCCCCTTGCCGCCGCGCGCGCGCCGAACTACCCATGCCACATGACCGATATCGCATCCTTTCCCGCGCGCGACGGCCGCGCCCGCCGCAACGTGGCCGTGCTTGTCGCGGCGCAGGCTGTCCTTGGCTCGCAGATGCCGATGATCTTCACCATCGGCGGGCTTGCGGGCCAGTCGCTGGCGCCCAACCCCTGCCTTGCCACGCTGCCGATCTCGTTGATCGTGCTCGGCTCGATGCTGTCGGCGACGCCGCTTTCGGCGCTGATGCAGCGGTTCGGGCGGCGGGCGGGGTTCATCACCGGCACGTTCGGCGGCATGATCGGTGCCGGGATCGGCGCCGTCGGGCTGATCGAGGCGTCGTTTCCGCTGTTCCTGCTCGGCTCGCTCCTGACCGGGGTCTACATGTCGGCGCAGGGGTTCTACCGCTTCGCCGCCGCCGATACCGCCTCGCATGAATTTCAGGCCAAGGCGATCTCCTACGTCATGGCCGGGGGACTCTTGTCGGCCGTGGTCGGCCCGCAACTGGTCAAGCTGACGGCGCAGGCGATGGTGGTGCCCTTCCTCGGCACCTACCTCGCGGTGATCGGGCTGAACCTCGCGGGCCTCTTGCTGTTTCCGTTCCTCGACATCCCGCGCCCGGCACCCGCCGCGCAGGACGCGGCGCAGGGGCGGTCGCGGATGGAGCTGTTGCGCTCGCCCCGCTTCGCCGTGGCGGTGATCTGTGCCACGGTGTCTTATGCGCTGATGAACCTGGTGATGACCTCGACCCCGCTCGCCGTGGTCGGCTGCGGGTTCCACACCTCGGACGCGGCGAATGTGGTGACGGGGCACGTGCTGGCGATGTATGTGCCCTCGTTCTTCACCGGCTTCGTGATCGCCCGGATCGGGGTCGAGAAGGTGATCGGCATCGGCCTCGTCATTCTTGCGTCGGCGGGCGCGGTGGCGCTGTCGGGCGTCGCGATCGAGAATTTCTTCGGCGCGCTGATCCTGCTCGGCATCGGCTGGAACTTCGGCTTCATCGGCGCCACCACCATGCTCGCCGCCGCCCACGCGCCCGAGGAACGCGGCCGGATGCAGGGCCTGAACGACCTGATCGTGTTTGGCGGCGTCACGATGGCCTCGCTCGCCTCGGGGGGCTTGCTGAATTGCTCGGGCGGCACGCCGCAGGCGGGCTGGCAGGCGGTCAACCTGATGATGGCGCCCTTGCTGATGCTGGCGGGGGCTGCGCTGATCTGGCTCGCCTTCCGCCCGGCGGACGAGTGATCACCACCGCCCGCTGAGCGCGGCCCAGGCCAGCCCGCCGCGCCGGGCGAACTCGGATCGCTGCAACCGGCCCTGCGCGACGCGGTCCGGATCTCGGGCGGCAAGGCGCAGGATCGCCGCCGCCTGCCACCCCGTCGCCAGCGCGGGAAAGGCCGCCGCCGGAACCGCCGCCCGCGCCGCCCGCGCCCGCGCAATGCGCGCCAGCCCCGCGCGCGCCAAGGCCGCGATGGCCTCGGGCGTCTCGTCGGGGAACGGCGGATAGCCGCGTGCGCGCAGGCCGGGCGCGGCGCAGAGCCAGGCCGCCAGCCCCGCGCCCCCGCCGTAGTCGCGCACCACCGGTTGCGCCGCCTCCAGCGCGCCCAGCATCCGCGCCGCCTGCCACATCAGCCCCCCGGCGGTCGCGTCAAGGTAATCCGCCAGCGCCGCCGCATCGGCAAACCCCTCGCGCCAGACGTCGCGCCGCCGCGCCTCGACCAGTGCGGCCAGCGGTGCAACGTCCTGCCCCGCGAGTGCCTCGGCCAGCGGCGCCAGCACGGGATGGCGGCCCGGCACCCGGCCCTCGGCCAGCCGGTCCACCGCGTCGGCCCAGAACTGCAGCCGCATCTCGGCCACCATCGGCTCGCGGCTGGCCCAAGGCGCGCGCGCGACCTCGAGGTTGAACGCCCAGAGCGGCCAAAGCTTCGCCTGCGTCGCCTCCGGCGCGCCCGCCGTCACCAGCGCCCGGTCGGGGTCGCCCGCCTCGACCAGTGCGCGGCAATGCGCCAGACTCACGACGGCTGCGCCCCGTCGCGGATCAGTTTCCAGGTGATCGCGTCCAGCAGCGCCTCGAACGAGGCATCGACGATGTTGGCCGAGACCCCCACCGTCGACCACTGCCGCCCCTGCGCGTCCTCGCTGTCGATGATGACGCGGGTCACCGCCTCGGTTCCCCCTTGCGTGATGCGAACCTTGAAATCCACCAGCCGCAGGTCGTCGATATAGGCCTGATAGGGCCCGAGGTCTTTCGCCAGCGCCTTCGACAGCGCGTTGACCGGGCCGCGATCGCTGCCGGTTTCATCCATCGACTCGGAGACCGACAGCATCTTCTGCTCGCCGATCTTCACCACCACGACCGCTTCCGACAGGCTGATCATCCGGTTGTACTTGTTCTTGCGCCGCTCCACCGTCACCCGGTAGCGCTTGACCTCGAAGAACTGCGGCAACAGCCCCAGTTCGGCGCGCGCCACCAGCTCGAAACTGGCCTGCGCCCCGTCATAGGCATAACCCTGATCCTCGCGCACCTTCACCACGTCGAGGATGCGCGCCAGGCGCGGGTCGCCCGGTGCCACCTCGATCCCCGCCGCCGCCAGCCGCGCGCGCAGGTTCGACTGGCCCGCCTGATTGCTCATCGGGATGATGCGCTCGTTGCCGACCAGCGCCGGGTCGACATGCTCGTAGGTCGCGGGATCCTTCAGGATCGCGCTGGCGTGCAGCCCCGCCTTGTGCGCAAAGGCCGAGGCGCCGATGTAAGGCGCGGCGCGCAGCGGCACCCGGTTCAGGATGTCGTCGAGCATCCGGCTGATGCGCGTCAGCCCCGCCAGCGCCTGCGCCGTGACGCCGGTCTCATACCGGCTGGCGTAGGGCTCCTTCAGCAGCAGCGTCGGGATCAGGCTGACAAGGTTGGCGTTGCCGCAGCGTTCGCCCAGCCCGTTCAGCGTGCCCTGCACCTGCCGCACCCCGGCGTCGATCGCGGCCAAGCTGGCCGCCACCGCGGTTTCGGTGTCGTTGTGGCAATGGATGCCCAGCCGGTCGCCGGGGATGCCCGCCGCGATCACCTCGGCGGTGATGCGCCCGACCTCGGCGGGCAGCGTGCCGCCGTTGGTGTCGCAGAGCACGATCCACCGCGCGCCCGCCCCCTCTGCCGCCCGCAGGCATTCCAGCGCAAAGGCGGGGTTGGCGCGGTAGCCGTCGAAGAAATGCTCCGCATCGAACAGCGCCTCGCGCCCCTCGGCCACCACATGCGCGATCGAGGCGCGGATGTTCTCGACGTTCTCCCCGCCCGTGATCCCCAGCGCGGTTTTCACATGAAAATCATGCGTCTTGCCGACCAGGCACACGGCCGGCGTGCCCGCGTTCATCACCTGCGCCAGCACATCGTCATTGGCGGCCGACCGCCCCGTGCGCTTGGTCATGCCGAAGGCGGTAAAGGTCGCCCGCAGCTTCGGCGCCGCGGCAAAGAAGTCGCTGTCGGTCGGGTTCGCCCCCGGCCAGCCGCCCTCGATGTAGTCCACCCCCAGCGCGTCGAGCGCCTGCGCGATCTGCCCCTTCTCGGCCACCGAGAACTGCACCCCCTGCGTCTGTTGGCCATCGCGGAGCGTGGTGTCGTAGAGATAGAGACGGGTGCGGGTCATTTCAGCGCCTCCAGCTTGGCGGGGTCGAAGTTCGGACCTGGCATAAGATCAATCCTGTCCTTGCCCATGCGCACCTCTACGCCAGCGGCGAGGAGTGCGGCCTTCATCGCGTCAACCACAGAGAAGTCTTTCGTTTCTTGTGCCGTGGAGCGAAGAGCTGAGATGGTCTGCTCGAACGAGGCTAGGCCATCGTAAAATTCCGGAAACGTCCAGCCGCTTCTGAGCGTTAAGAAGTCAAAGCCCAACAACTGCAGCGATGCGCGAAGTGCGCCGCTTTCCTTCGCCTTCGCGAGACTGTGCAGTCTGGTGATCGCCAAGGGCGTATTTAGGTCGTCACAAAGCGCGTTGATCATCCCCACGTCTGGTTCCGTGGGCATCACGCCCATTGTAAGGCCCACGAAGTGATCCAACGTCGCCTTCGCCTGCGCCGCCTTCTCCGCCGTCCAGTCCATCGGCTTCGAATAATGCGTGCTCAGCATCACGAACCGGATCACCTCGCCCGGCACGCCCTGATCCAGCAGGTCGCGCACGGTGAAGAAGTTGCCCAAGCTCTTGGACATTTTCTTCCCCTCCACCTGCAGCATCTCGTTGTGCATCCAGACGCGGGCGAAATCGCCGTGCGGGTGGGCGCACATCGACTGGGCGATCTCGTTCTCGTGGTGGGGGAACTGCAGGTCGATGCCGCCGCCGTGGATGTCGAAGCTGTCGCCCAGCAGCGCGTCACTCATCGCCGAGCATTCGATGTGCCAGCCGGGGCGCCCCCGGCCCCAGGGGCTCTCCCAGCCTGGCAGATCGCCGCCTGAGGGTTTCCACAGCACGAAATCCATCGGATCGCGCTTGTAGGGCGCCACATCGACCCGCGCCCCGGCGATCATGTCGTCGATGCTGCGGCCCGAGAGGCGGCCATAGTCGGGGTAGCTGCGCACGTCGAACAGCACATGGCCCTCGGCCGCATAGGCGTGTCCCGAGGCGATCAACCCGGCGATCATCGCGATCATCTGCCCGATGTAGTCCGTCGCGCGCGGTTCCAGCGTCGGGCACAGCGCGCCAAGCGCGTCCATGTCCTGATGATACCAGTGGATCGTCTCGTCCGTGCGCTCGTGGATCAGCGCCTCCAGCGTTCGGGGGTCGCCCGCCTGCCGCCGCGCCAAGGCCGCGTCGTTGATCTTGTCGTCCACGTCGGTGAAGTTGCGCACATAGGTGACGTGATCGGCCCCGTAGACGTGCCGCAGCAGCCGAAAGAGGGTGTCGAACACCACCACCGGGCGCGCGTTGCCCAGGTGGGCGCGGTCGTAGACGGTCGGGCCGCAGACATACATCCGCACGTTCTTCGGGTCGATCGGGACGAAGGCTTCCTTCGCCCGCGTCTTCGTGTTGTGCAGCCTGATCTCGACCATGACGTTTCCTCGCGCGCTCCCGGCGGCGGGCTTAGCAACTTCGTTCCGGCTTTGAAACAGAAGAACGGCCCGCCTGACCTGGGTCAGCCGGTAATGCAGATGCAGATGGTGCCGTTTGCCTTCATGGCGCGCATCCTAGCGGGTGTCGTGGTCGCTGCCAAGCCGCGGCAGGTCGCGCCATCGCTTGCGCTGGCGGCGCTTTCGTGGCCACGTCGCGCGGCAATCGACGGAGGGTATTATGCGCATCGCGAACCGGAACGGCCACATCACCGGCGGCGGCTCGGACGGCTGGGAAATCTACTATCGCACGCGCGACATGCAGGCCGCGGGTGAACGAGTGCTGACCCTGACGATCGGCGAGCATGACATCCGCACCGATCCCGCGATCCTGCAGGCGATGCACGCCAGCGCGATGGCGGGCAACACCGGCTATGCCTTCGGTCCCGGCAAGCCGGCGCTACGCGAGGCGATCGCGGCACGGGTGCAGGCCCGCACCGGGGTGCCGACCACCTGGCGCAACGTCGTGGTGACGCCCGGCGGGCAGTCGGCGATGTTCTCGACCCATATGGCTTTGCTCGACGCGGGCGATACCGGGCTGCACTGCGATCCGTTCTACGCCACCTATCCCGGCACGATCCGCGCCACCGGCGCGCACGCGCGGCGGGTGCCGACCACGTCGGATCAAAGCTTCCTGCCACAGGAGGCGGATATTCTGGCCCGCGCCGAAGGGGCGAAGACGCTGCTGGTGAACACGCCCAACAACCCCACCGGAGTCGTCTACGACCGTGCCACGCTGGACGGAATCGCGCGGGCGGCGGTGGCGGCCGACCTCTGGCTGATCTCGGACGAGGTCTACGATACGCAGGTCTGGCAGGGCGAGCATTTCAGCCCGCGCGCCCTGCCCGGCATGGCGGATCGCACCATCGTGCTGGGCTCGATGTCGAAAAGCCACGCCATGACCGGCTCGCGGCTGGGTTGGGTGGTGGCGCCCGAAGAGGTCGCGGAGGCGATCACCAACCTGGCCACCAACACGACCTACGGCGTGCCCGCCTATATCCAGGATGCCGCCCTGTTCGCGCTGAACCTGGGCGAAAGCTTCGAGCGGCAGATCGCCGCGCCGTTCCGGCGCCGCCGCGACATCGCGATGCGGGTGCTGGCGGGCTCGAACGCGATCCGGGTGATCCCGTCCTCGGGCGCGATGTACCTGATGCTCGACATCCGCGCGACGGGGATGAGCGGCAACGCCTTCGCCAACGCCCTGCTCGATGCCGAGAAGATCGCAGTGATGCCGGGCGAGAGCTTTGGCGACGCCTCGGCCGGGCACCTGCGGCTGGCGCTGACCATCGGCGATGAGCTGATCGAGGAGGCGCTGACCCGGCTGGCCGCCTTCGCGGACAGCCGGATGCCGTGAGCCGCGTCAGGCCCCGATCCGCTCGAAGCTGCCGCGCACGTCGGGGCCGACGCCCAGCCAGCCCGCGACCACGGCGCGCACATGCGCCTCGATCGCGGTCTTCTGGGTCTGGCCCTGCTGACGCGCGGCGATCGCCGCCTGGCCGGTCAGGCCGGGCAGCGCGGCCATGACCGATTGCGCGGGCACCAGCACCTTGCCGCTGGCGGCATCGACAACCGAGATCGTGAAATCGACGTTGAGGACGCCCACGTTATCCATCTGCAGCGCCTCGGCGGCGGGCGTCAGTGCGTGGAAACGTTGCATGACGATGACGATGTTGACAGGTTCGTGGCCTTGCAGGGCGCTGGCCCCGGCGGCAACGGCCGCAGACATGATCGCGGCCACCTGGGCGCGGCGGTCACCCGGAGGGTCTTCCTGCCAGACGATATCGGCCTCGGGCACCAGCACGTTGCTTTCCGAGATGGTCAGACTGTCGGGAACCTGCACGTTGACCGCGGCAAGCCGCCAGCCTTTCGACACCGCGGGATCGACCGATTGCGCGTAATTGGTGGAAAAACCGGAGGCGCAGGCCGCCAGCAGCCCCACAGAGGCGACAATTCTGATCAGTGTTTTCATGTTCGGTGCGATCTCCACATCTATGGGGCAGCCTTGACGCCGCCCCATCACATGGATGTGATTACCGCATTTCCGGCGCCGCCACCACTGTTCTCGCCGAAAAGGATTACCGTTTCGTGAGCGTTGGCAAAGGTCGGCGCCACAAGCCGGGACGGGGCGACCGCAGCCGCCCCGCTGGCCGGATCAGAACTTGAAGGCGACGCGCGCGGTCAGCGTGGTGTTCTTGAGGTCGGTGCCCGCGTTGTCGGCGTTGTTGAACTTGGTGTAGTCAGCCTCGCCGCCCAGGATGATCCGGTCGGTCAGCTTGTAGTCGATGCCCGCGCCCACCAGGGTGCCGACGCCATGCACGCCATCGGCATGTTCGCCACCGACCGTGGCGTAGACCAGCGTCTTGCCAAGGTCGATGCCGCCGCGCAGCTTGGCGTCATAGGTCGATTTCACCGTGTCGGCGCCCCAGTTCGCGTGGGCCTTGTTGGCACTCAGTTCACCGCCGAGCACGAACCGGCCGAAGTCGTAGTTGTAGCCGCCGAAGATGCTGCCAAGCCCGCTCGAGCCCGAACCGATGTCCGGCGTGGTGCCGGCGTGGTCATAGCCCAGCCCAAGGCCGACGTAGCCGCCGGTCCAGTCGCCGCTGGCCATCTGCACCGGGGCCGCCGGGGCGGGCGCTGCCACGGGAGCCTCGGCGACGGGTTGCTGCAAGGAACCGGCGAGCGCGGGCAGCGCGAAGCCCGTGACAGCCGTGGTCGCCAGTGCGACAAGCGTGATGAGTTTCATTCCGTATCTCCTGTATGGCCTTTTTGTGGCCTTGCCGACCGGGCCACCCGGACCCGGCGTGGGCTACAGGTAGGCGCATTCAGGGGGCAGGTTAAGCACACGACTTTACACGAAATGTTGTGCGCTGATCCTTGCCGACGCGGGCGAAAAACCGCCGAAGGATTCAGCAGGGACCGGATGGACAGCCGCGCCGCCCTGCGCCACCCTGCGCAGGGATCAGGAGGAGCGCCATGCAGATCAAGGACATCGCCGCCATTGTCACGGGTGGTGCCTCGGGCCTTGGGGCCGCGACCGCGCGCGGCCTGCGGGCGGCGGGGGCGGCGGTCACGCTGTTCGACCGTGATGCCACGCGCGGCCCGGCCTTCGCCGCCGAGATCGGGGCGCATTTCGCCGAGGTCGACGTGACCCACGAAGGCTCGGTTGCCGAGGGAATCGCTGCGGCGGTCGCGGCGATGGGCCGCGTCACGGCGCTGGTCAATTGCGCCGGCATCGTCATCGGCGAGCGCACGGTGGGGCGCGAGGGGCCGCACGCGCTGGCCAGCTTCCGCCGGGTGATCGACATCAACCTGGTGGGCAGCTTCAACTGCGTCCGGCTGGTCAGCGCCGAGATGGCGAAGAACGCCGGTGAAGGGCGCGGCGTGATCGTCAACACCGCCTCGGTCGCCGCCTTCGACGGCCAGAAGGGGCAGGCCGCCTATGCCGCCTCGAAGGCCGGGATCGCGGGCATGACGCTGCCGCTGGCGCGCGATCTGGCGGGGCTTGGCATCCGCGTCTGCGCCATCGCGCCCGGCGTGTTCCTGACGCCGATGCTGGAAGGGCTGCCCGCCGACGTGCAGGCCGGGCTGGCCGCTGACGTGACTTTCCCCAAGCGCCTCGGCCGCCCCGAGGAATTCGCCGACCTGGTGCGTTTCATCCTGGGTGCGGACTATCTGAACGGCGAGGTGATCCGGCTTGACGGCGCGCTCCGGATGCGGTGATGGGGCCCCGGAGTCAGGGTTTGAAGCCGTTCACGCAATAGACGATGTCCCAGTACATCTTGTCGTTGCCCTTCTTCACGGCGCTGGTGTGGGGGTCGTCCTTGTCAACCTCGCCGTCGAGGTTGAAGTTGGCGAACCCCGCCACCGCGTCGTGAATCTCGGTCACCGCAGGATCATTTTCCAGCGTCTGGTAGTAATTCTTCATGTACTTCGCCGAGACCCCGGCGGCCTGCATCAGGCTGTCGCTTTCGCCGCGCTGGAAGGCGGGATCGGACAGGCCGATGTACATCGCCTCCTGCCGGTTGGTCTTCAGCAACTGGCCGAAGGTCAGCGCCGTGACGCCACCGGCACTGTATCCGGTGATCAGGAACACCAGATCGGGCGCGGGCTTGTCGACCGCCTTGGCCCACCGCTGGCTGTCGCCGACGATGGTGTCGTAGATGCCGGCGGCAACGGTGCGCGCCGTGCTGGGGTTCAGCGCCGAGTTGAAGTCATAGACCCAGTGCAGGTCGTAAACGGCTTTCGGGGTCGAGAACGGCCCCAGATCATAGCCGCCCGGCGTGTAGAGGCCGCCAACCCGATCGCGCGAAATCACATGCAGCATGCTGCGATGCACGATCCGCTTGGCCTCGTTGGTCAGATCGCCGAAGGGGGCCACGCCCGCCGGAAGTCCGACGACAAGCGGATCGTTATGGCCGTAGAAATTGACGCAGCGAAGTTCCCGCATGAAAAGACCTTCCGCTTGAATATCGGGCGAGTTTACACCTCTTCATCGGTCCGTCAAACATGGCCGAAGCGGCCTTGACCCGAGGAGCCATGCCCCATCCGAACCGCGTCACACCCGAGGGGCAGATCCTCGCCGACCCGGCGCGCGGGATGTTCATGGGCAACCGGGGCTGCCTGCACGATGACGCGGGCCGGTTGGGGCCGACGCGCTGGCGGCATCCGCATTGGGTGACCTGCGTGCTGGCGTTCAAGGGCCGCCGCCGCCCGATCATGGCGCCGCACCGCTATACCGAGCTGTTCTTTCTCGACGAGGCGGTGGCGCTGGCCGCCGGGCACCGCCCCTGCGCCGAGTGCCGCCGCGCGGATTACCTGCGCTTCCGCGCGGCCGTCGCGCCGACCCCGCTTGCGGCGCCCGCGATCGACCTGGCACTTCACGCCGCGCGGGTAACGCGGGGGCGCGCGCAGATCACCTTTGCCGCGCCGCTTGACGATCTGCCAGCGGGCACCTTCCTGCGCCTGCCCGGCGTCACGGCACCGCTTTTGCTCGGCGAGGACCGGCTGATGCCTTATGCGCCTGCGGGCTATGGCGCCGCCCTGCCCCGGCCGCTGCGTGCCATCGTCACCGTGCTGACGCCGCGCCCGACCGTGACGGCGCTGCGCAATGGCTACCGCCCGGTGCTGCACCCGACGGCGGGCTGATCAGCCCGCGGCCTTCTCTTCCAGCGTCATCCACTCCGCCTCGGCGGCGGCGAGCGCCTTTTGCCGGTCGGCCAGCGCCTCGGCGGTCTTGCGGAACTTCACCGGCTCTTTCTCGAACAGGCCCGGCGATTCCATCGCGGCACCCAGCCGCACGATCTCGGCCTCGATCTTTTCGATCACGCCGGGCAGGGCCGCCAGCCGGTGCCGCTCGGCAAAGCTGAGCTTGCCGCCCGCGGGCCTTGCCGCCGCCACCGGCTTCGCTTCGGCGGCCTTGGCGCGCGGCGCGGGTTCCGGCGCCGTCACGGCCTGCGCCCGCTGCGCCTGATAATCGCTCCAGCCGCCCGCATAGACGGTGGCGCGCCCGTCGCCCTCCATCGCGATGGTGGTCGAGGCGACGCGGTCGATGAAATCGCGGTCATGGCTGACCAGCAGCACGGTGCCGTCATAGTCGCCCAGGATGTCCTGCAACAGATCGAGGGTTTCGACGTCAAGATCGTTGGTCGGCTCGTCGAGGATCAGCAGGTTCGATTCGCGCGCCATCAGCCGAGCCAGCAGCAGCCGCGCCTTTTCCCCCCCCGACAGCGAGCGCACCGGCGCGCGCATCTGGTTTTCGTCAAAGAGGAAATCCTTGAGGTAGCCGACGACATGCCGCGGCACGCCGCGCACCATGACCTGATCGGACTGCCCCGACACCCGCATCTGCGGGTCGTTGGTCATGTTGTCCCACAGGCTCGCATCCAGGTCGAGCTGGGCGCGGGACTGGTCGAAGACGGCGATTTCAAGGTTGGTGCCCAGCTTCACGCTGCCCGCATCGGGCGCGACCTCGCCGGTCAGCATCCGCAGCAAGGTCGTCTTGCCCACCCCGTTCGGCCCGACAAAGGCGACCCGGTCGCCGCGCAGCACGCGCAACGAGAAATCGGTGACGATCGGCTTGGCGCCGAAGGCTTTCATCAGCCCCTTCACCTCGACCACCAGCTTGCCCGACTGCGCGCCCGACTCCAGTTCCAGCGCGGCGGTGCCCTGACGGCGGATCTGCGACGAGCGTTCGTCCCGCAGCGCGGCCAGCGCGCGCACCCGGCCCTGATTGCGCTTGCGCCGCGCACTGATGCCCTCCACCGCCCACCGCGCCTCGGCCTTGATCTTGCGATCGAGCTTGTGGCGGGCCTCGTCCTCCTCGGCCCAGATCGTGTCGCGCCACTCCTCGAAGCCCTCGAAGCCCGACTCGCGCCGCCGCACTTGCCCGCGGTCGATCCAGAGTGTCGCGCGGCTGAGCGTGCGCAGGAAGGCGCGGTCGTGGCTGATCAGCACGAAGGCGGTGCGGGTGGCCGACAGTTCCGCCTCCAGCCAGCGGATCGCGGTGATGTCGAGGTGGTTGGTCGGCTCGTCCAGCAGCATCAGGTCGGGTGCCTCGGCCAGCAGCTTGGCCAGCGCCGCCCGCCGCCTTTCGCCACCCGAGGCGGTGGCGACCGGCTGATCGGGCGAAAAATCCAGCCCCTCGGCCACCATCGGCACCCGGTAGCCCTCATCGGCCTCAAGCTCGCTGGCGGCATAATCGCCCAGCGTGGCAAAGCCCGACAGGTCGGGATCCTGCTCCATGTAGCCCACGCGGGTGCCGGGCGGCAGGATGCGCAGGCCCGCGTCGGGCTCCACCAGACCGGCCATCACCTTCAGCAGGGTCGATTTGCCGGAGCCGTTGCGGCCGACCAGCGCGACCCGGTCGCCCGGATGCACGACCAGGTCGAGCGCGTCGAAAACCGGGTTGCCGCCGAAGCCGAGCGATATTCCCGAGAGTTGCAGAAGGGGTGCGTTTGCCATGCCCGCGAGCTAACCGGCGGCTGGCGAAAGGTCAACGGCAGCGCGAAACTTCGGCGAAAATCTACCCGGCCGCGCCGCGCAGCAACCGCGCCCGCGCGGGCGGGATCGCGCGGATTTCCAGCCCGGTGAAAACATGGAGCGTGTTCAGGTCGCGGTCCACCACGGCGTGGTCCGAGACCCAGCCCCCCATCACCAGATAGGTGCGCAGAAGTGGCGGCATCGCCAGCATGGCGCGCCTGGCATCGGGTTTCTTCAGCCGCAGCACGCGGGCAAAGCGGAACACGTTGGGCGCCTTCACCCGCGGCAGCCAGCGTTTCGGCGCCAGGTGGCGTTCCTTCAGCATCGCGAAGGCGTCAAGGTAGGCCTCGGCCTCGGTGCCCTCGAAGGACGAGCAGCCGAACAGCATCTCGACCCCGGCCTCATCGACAAAGCGGGTCATCGCGCCCCAGGCAACGCGCAGGATATCGGGGTCGCGCCAAGCCGGGTGGATGCAGAATCGCCCCATCTCGACCATCGGGCCGTCGAAGGATTGCAGCGCCGAAAGGTTGTAGTACTGCGCCGAATAGCTGCGCCCGATCTCGGCGCCGCCGCGCAAGGGAAGCAGCCGGAAGCAGCACACCAAGGTGCCGGTTTTCGCCTCTTCCACCAGCACATGGCGGCAGACCGTGTCGAAAGCGTCGGCATCCAGCCCGCCCGCGCGGGCGGCGGCGCCGCGGTTCTCGATGAAGCTGAGGTAGCGCAGCCGCTGCGCCTTCAGCACATCCTCCGCCCCTTCGGCGAAACGCGCGATGTAACGACCCTTGCGAAGCGCCAGCATGCCTGTCCTCCGTCGCCGGGCCCGCTGGCTGAACGGGCGCCGCACGTGAGGGAAAAGATAGCACGAATCGTGTGTCGGGACCACGACACCAAGGCCAGCCGTCGGGCGTCAGTTGGTCTTTTGGAGGAATTGGCCCGGATTGAACCGGCCGAGATCGGTAAACAGTTGCTGCAACAGCCCGATGCCCTTCACGGTCGAGGTCGTGACGCGCTGCGAGATCACCACCACCTCGCCGCGTTCGAGGCCGAAGCGCTCGATGTTGGCGACCTTGCCCGCGGGCGTGAAGGAAACCGCGACAACCTGACGGTTGACCTCTTTCGGCTTGATCGGGCCGTACAGGCGCCAGCGGCTTTGCACATAGTACCAGGCGTCTGCCTTCACCATGCCTTCCATCGAGGGGCGGCCGATCGCCTTAGTGACGGCGTCGCGGCTGTCGCCGACATGCACCAGCGCCAACTCGTCATCGGCCGGCACATAGCCATGATCCATATAGGTCGCGGCGCAGGCGGCAAGCGCGGCCAGCAAGAGGCCCGCCACAGTGACGCGCACCAGGTTGATGACCTTGCCCATTCCGCCCTCTTGCCTCGCTGCCCGCAGCCGCTTATCCGACTTACAGAAGGAACGGCGCCGGTTCAAGGAAGGAACGCGGGCGTCCTGCGGGCCCGGACCCGCGCTTTCACCGGAAAGGTGACATGATGACCGATCTTCCCGTTTCGCTGCCCTATCGCGTGACCGACCTGCCGACGCGCAAACCGCATCGCTTCAACTGGGCGCCGGACGCCGCCCAGCTTGCCGCGCTGGCGCCGCTGGTCGGGGCGCAGTCCCTGCGCGCCGTGACGCTGGAGGGCGAGTTCCGCCCCGCCGGGCGCCATGACGTGGTGCTGGAGGCGCGGTTGCGCGCCACCGCGGTGCAGCCCTGCGGGATCACGCTGGCCCCGGTGACGACCCGGATCGACGCGCCCGTGCTGCGCCGCTACCTGGCCGAGATGCCCGAACCCGAGGGCGACGAGGTCGAGATGCCCGAGGACGACAGCGCCGAACCGCTGCCCGCGGTGATCGACCTCGCCGAGGTGCTGGCCGAGGCGCTGGCGCTGGCGCTGCCGCTCTACCCGCGGGCGCCGGGGGCCGAACTGGGCGCGTTGCAGGCGACCGCGCCGGGCGCGGAGCCGCTGACCGATGAAAAGGTGCGCCCCTTCGCCGGGCTCGGCGCGCTGCGCGACCGTCTGGCCAAGCCCGAGGAGGGCGGCTGACGGGCCGCAGAGAAAAGCACTTGCGCGCGGGCGCAAACGCAGTATGTTCCGCGCCTCGTTTACATGTTGGGTTGACGACGTTGCGGCCTGCGGGCAGAACCGTTTCGACCTTGAGATAAAAGCAAGGGGCTTCGCCCCCAAGAGACCGAGGTCGAGACATGGCTGTCCCGCAGAACCGCGTTACCCGTTCCCGCCGTGACATGCGCCGCGCGCATGACTCACTTGTTGCCGCCAACCCGGCGGAATGCCCGAACTGCGGTGAGCTGAAGCGCCCGCACCACGTCTGCCCCTCCTGCGGTCACTATGCCGCGCGCGAAGTGGTGGCTTCGGTCATCGACGCGGGTCTGGACGACGACGCGGCATAAGAGCCGCGCCCGGCGCGTCTTGTCAGATGCCCAACGCACCCGAGCCAGCCAAGGTCGCCTCGTCCCGCATCGTCATCTCCGTCGATGCGATGGGTGGCGACCGGGGCCCTGCGACCGTGATCGCCGGCATTGAACAGTCGGCTACCAAGAACCCCGACATCTATTTCATCGTGCATGGGGATGAGGCGGTGCTGAACCGCCTGATCGGGCGGCGGCGCGCCTTGGCGGGCCGCTGCGAGGTGCGCCACGCGCCGCGCGTGGTGACGATGCATGAAAAGCCCAGCCATGTGATGCGCAACGGCGAAGGCACCTCGATGTGGTCGGCGATCGAGAGCGTGCGCAAGGGCGAGGCGACGGTGGCGGTGTCCTGCGGCAACACCGGCGCGCTGATGGCGCTGTCGATGATCCGGCTGCGCAAGATCCCCGGCGTGAACCGCCCGGCGATCGCCTGCCTGTGGCCCTCGCGCAATCCCGGCGGCTTCAACCTGATGCTGGATGTCGGCGCCGATGTGAAGGCCGACGCCGAGGATCTGCGCCAATACGCGCTGATGGGCGCGTCCTATGCGCGCAATGGCCTGCATCTGGCGCGGCCGCGCGTCGGTCTGCTGAATGTCGGCACCGAGGAACACAAGGGCCGCCCCGAAATGAAGGTGGCCGGCGAGTTGATCGCCGGCGCCGCCGAGGCGGGTGCCTTCGATTATGTCGGCTACGTCGAGGGCGGCGATCTGCCATCGGATCGGGTCGATGTGATCGTCACCGACGGCTTTACCGGCAACATCGCACTGAAGACCGGCGAGGGCACCGCCAAGCTGATCGGCGACTTCCTCAAGGAAGCCTTCGCGGCCACCCCGCTCAGCCGAATCGCGGCGCTGCTGGCGATCACCTCGCTCAGGCGGCTGCAAAAGCGCATCGACCCGCGCCGGGTGAACGGCGGCGTGTTCCTCGGGCTGAACGGCATCGTGGTGAAATCGCATGGCGCGGCCGATGCCACCGGCATTTCGGCGGCGATGAAGCTGGCCTTCCAGTTGGCGAAATCGGGCTTTCAGGAACGGCTCGCGGCGCGGGTTGCCTTGGCCGGTCCGGCGCGGCAGGATGCGCCCGCGAGCGCGGAGAGGATCGGTAAACCGGAATGACGATACGCGCCGTAGTGAAGGGCGTCGGGCATTATCTGCCTGACCGCGTCGTGTTGAATTCCGAATTCGAGGCTTCGCTGGAAACCAGCGACGAGTGGATCCGCTCGCGCTCGGGGATCGAGCGCCGGCATTTCGCGGCCGCGGGGCAGACCACCTCCGACATGGCCGCCCGCGCCGCCCGCGCGGCGCTGGCCGATGCGGGGATGCAGCCCAACGACCTTGACGCGATCATCGTCGCGACCTCCACCGCCGACCTCACCTTTCCCTCCGCCGCCACGATGGTGCAGGACGCCATCGGCATGACGCGCGGCTTTGCCTTCGATGTGCAGGCGGTCTGCGCTGGCTTCGTGTTCGGGCTGGCCAACGCCAATGCGCTGATCCTGTCCGGGCAGGCCAGCCGCGTGATGGTGATCGGCGCCGAGACCTTCAGCCGCATCATGGACTGGACCGACCGCTCCACCTGCGTGCTGTTCGGCGATGGCGCGGGCGCGCTGATCGTCGAGGCGGCCGAAGGCACCGGCACCAATGCCGACCGTGGCATCCTGTCCACCGACCTGCATTCTGATGGCCGCTACCGCGACATCCTTTACGTCGACGGCGGCGTGGCGACGCAGAACACCGGCCATCTGCGGATGCACGGCAAGGAAGTGTTCCGCCATGCGGTCGAAAAACTGGCCGAAACCGCCCACACCGCGCTGGCCAAGGTCGGGCTGACCAGCGCCGACGTGGACTGGATCGTGCCGCATCAGGCGAACCTGCGCATCATCAAGGCGACGGCGCAGAAAATGCACCTGGGCATGGACCATGTCGTGCTGACGGTGCAGGACCACGGCAACACCTCGGCGGCATCGATTCCCCTTGCGCTGTCGGTCGGCAAGCAGCGTGGCCAGATCAAGCCGGGCGATCTCTTGGTCACCGAGGCGATCGGCGGCGGACTGGCCTGGGGCTCGGTCGTTTTGCGCTGGTAAGAGCGATCTGAACCCCCTGCCCCAAGTCATTGATATTGACTCGGAAAATCTTGTGCCACACACTCCCGTGAAAACGGGGGGACGCTATGGGCGACAAGACGCTGACGCGCATGGACCTGAGCGAGGCGGTATTCCGCGAGGTCGGCCTGTCACGAAACGAATCCGCCCAACTGGTGGAAAGCGTTCTGCTGCATGTCTCGGACGCACTCGCGGCGGGCGAGACGGTGAAAATCTCGTCGTTCGGCACCTTCTCGGTGCGCGACAAGGCCGCCCGCGTCGGGCGCAACCCGAAAACCGGCGACGAAGTGCCGATCCATCCCCGTCGCGTCCTGACGTTCCGGCCCTCGCACCTGATGAAGGATCGTGTGGCCAGCGGCAACGGCGGCTGAGGGGCGGCGCGCGGATGGAAAAGTCGCCCGACGCCTTCCGCACCATCAGCGAAGTTTCCGACTCGCTTGAAACGCCGGCCCATGTGCTGCGGTTCTGGGAAAGCCGGTTTCCGCAGATCCGGCCGGTGAAGCGGGCGGGCGGGCGGCGCTATTACCGGCCGTCCGACGTGGCCCTGCTGGGCGGCATCAAGAAGCTGCTGCACGACGACGGCCTCACCATCCGCGGCGTGCAGCGCATGTTGCGCGAACAGGGAATCCGCTATGTCGCCGGGCTGTCGTCGCCGGGCGTGATCGTCGAGGACGCCGACGCGAGCGAGACCGAAAACCTCTTTGACGACCTCGGGATGGACGATACGGAGCCCGAGGACACGGCCGCCGACGCGCCGGTGGCGGAGCCCGAACTGCCCTTCGTCCCCGTCGCGCCGCCCCGCGCCGCGCCGCCGCCGGTCATGGACCACGCGGTCGTGGACCCCGCCGCCGCCGAGGTCGTCGCCCCGGCAGAGCCGCTGCCAGAGCCCGAAACCGCCCCGCCAGCACCCTTCCCCGTCGATCCTCAGGACCGCGCGGCGCTGGTGGAGCAGATCCGCGCCGTTGATCCCGGCACCGCGCCGCAACGGGCGGCCGAGCTTGCCCGGATCTATGCCCGGCTTCGGGATCTGCGCGATCGCATGGCCGAGGCGAACCGCCGCGGCGCCCGCTAAGGGTTCGGTTTTCCGATGCGAATTGTCCCTTGCCCCCGTCCGGAAAGTCGCTATGTATCGTCGCCGTCGGGCCGTAGCGCAGCCTGGTTAGCGCGTCCGTCTGGGGGGCGGAAGGTCGTGAGTTCGAATCTCACCGGCCCGACCAAAATGGCACCGCCCGCTTCCGTCCGGAGGCGGGCGGTTCCGTTTCCATCACATCGCGGCAAGGGGACAGCGGCATGAGCGGCACATCCGGCACGGGCGTTCTGCCCGCACAGATGCTGACCGCCCTGATCGCCGCGGGCGCCATCACCGCCGATCCGCCTGTGACTGCGGCGCAGGTGCAGCCCGCCAGCCTCGATCTGCGGCTGGGCGACGTCGCCTATCGCGTGCGGGCCTCGTTCCTTGCGGGCGCGGGGCGCACGGTGGCCGAGCGGATTGCGGAATTCGAGATGCACCGGGTCAGCCTCGAGGGCGGCGCGGTGCTGGAAAAGGGTTGCGTCTACGTCGTGCCGCTGATGGAACGGCTGGCCCTGCCCGATGGCATTCAGGCGCTGGCCAACGCGAAAAGCTCGACCGGGCGGCTGGACCTGCTGACCCGCACCATCACCGATGGCGGGGCCGAGTTCGACCGCATCCCGGCGGGCTATGCCGGCCCGCTTTACGCCGAGATCTGCCCGCGCAGTTTCTCGGTGCTGGTGCGGCCGGGGATGCGGCTGAACCAGCTTCGCCTGCGGCAGGGTCAGGCCGTACTGAGCGATGCCGCGCTGGGCGCGCTGCACGCCCGCGTCGGGCTGGTGTCGGGCGAAGCGGTGATCTCGGATGGGCTGGGCTTCTCGGTCGATCTGCGCCCCGCCGCGGGCACGCTGGTGGGCTACCGCGCCAAGCCGCATACCGGGGTGATCGACCTCGACCGCATCGGCTACTACGACCCCGCCGAGTTCTGGGAGGAAGTGCGCACCGCCGAGGGCCGCATCATCCTCGACCCCGGCGCGTTCTACATCCTGGTCAGCCGCGAGGCGGTGACGATCCCGCCCGACCACGCCGCCGAGATGGCGCCCTATCTGGCGATGGTGGGCGAGTTCCGGGTCCATTACGCGGGCTTCTTCGACCCCGGCTTCGGCTGGGCCGAGGCCGGAGGCGCCGGGTCACGCGGGGTGCTGGAGGTGCGCTGCCACGAGGCGCCCTTCGTGCTGGAACACGGCCAGATCGTCGGGCGGCTGGTCTATGAACGGATGGCGGCGGTGCCCGAGACGCTTTACGGCGCGGGGATCGCCTCGAACTATCAGGGCCAGGGGCTGAAGCTGTCGAAACATTTTCGTGCGGTCTAGGGGGTGCCCCTTGCGCGGCGCGGGCATCGCGTCCCTACATGGCGCCGACATTCCGGGTTGGATCGAATCATGCACCGCGCCTTCGTGTTCCTTGTGACCGCCCTTCTCGCTGCCCCGATGGCCGCGCCCGCCCTTGCCAATACCGCGATGAGCATCGGCGTCTACCTCTGGAACAGCCCCGACGAAGACCCGGTCAAGGCGCAGTTCCTGTCGATTTCCGATGGCAATGCCGAGCTTGAGATCGACGGGCCGGACGGGACGAAAAGCGACTCGCGCCCCGCGACGCCGGACGAGATCGCGCAACTGACGGCGGCGGTGAAAGAGCAGATGACGGCGCTGTCGATGGATACGGTGCCGCAGCCGACCGGCGGCTACGTCACCGTCGACTGGCATTTCAGCACCGATACCGGCTATGCCGACGGCAGCACGACCTTCGCGCTGGATGCGGTGCCCGCCGTGATCCTGACGCTGCAAAAGACGGCCTTCGGCGCAACCTTCGCGAAGTAGCGATCAGCGCCCGATGCGGCGCATGATCTGCATCGCCTGACGCGCGCGCCTGGCCGCCTGCTTGCCCTGCTGTGCCTTCACCCGCTCGTCGGGCGTCAGCGGGCGGCCGGGGTCGGCGTTGCGGCCCGTCCCGGTCTTCATCCCGGCATCGAGCGCGGAGCGGAACACCATCCGCAGCAGCATGTTGATCAGCGCGTTCAGATTCATCGCGATCCCTTTCAGTCCTCGAACAGTTCGCTTTGCCCGGCGACGTCCTCGCCCTCGTCGGGGTCGGCGCCGGTCAGGCCGCCCGGCAGAGCGCGGTTGTCCAAAAGCCCGGCCGCGCGCAACTCCTTCAGACCCGGCAGATCGCGCGCGGATTCCAGCCCGAAGTGATCAAGGAACGCCTCTGTCACCACGAAGGTGATCGGGCGGCCGGGCGTCATGCGGCGGCGGCCAAAGCGGATCCACTCCATCTCCAGCAACTGGTCCACGGTGCCGCGGCTGACCGCGACGCCCCTGATCTCTTCGATCTCGGCGCGGGTGCAGGGCTGGTGGTAGGCGATGATCGCCAGCGTCTCGATCGCGGCGCGGCTGAGCTTGCGGGTCTCGACGGTTTCCTTCTGCATCAGATGGCCCAGATCGGGCGCAGTGCGGAAGGCCCAGCCGTCGCCGGCCTTCGCCACCTGGACCCCGCGCCCCTCGTAGCGGCGACGCAGATGCACCAGCGCCTCGGCCGGGTCGCAACCCAGCGGCAGTCGCGCCGCCAGTTCGGCCACCGTTACCGGCTCGGCGGTGGCGAACAGGATCGCCTCCACCATCCGCTCCTGCTCGGCCATCACGGGCGCGGCGAACAGGCTGCGTTCGGCCTCGTCGGTCATGCGTCGGGCCTCCGCCTTATCTGGATCGGCGCGAAAGGCTCGCCCTGGCGCATCTCGACCTGGCCGCTCTTGACCAGTTCCAGCGAGGCCGCGAAATGGGCCGCCGTGGCGGATCGGCGGCGACGGGGATCGGTCTCCCAGCCCTCCGGCAGGTAGCTGACCAGATCGGTCCAGTCGCCCGCATAGCCGATCAGCCCGCGCATCCGCTCCAGCGCCTGTTCCATCGTGTAAAGGTTCTGGCGGTCCATCGCGTAGGGGCGGAAATCGTCTTTCGTGCGGATGCGGGCATAGGCCTGCATCAGGTCCAGCAGCGAGGCCGTCCAGACCGTGCGGCGCAGGCGCAGCACATCCTCAGGCAACCCGCGCGCAAAGAAGTCGCGCCCCTTCTGGTCGCGCGCCATCAGCCGCGCCGCCGCCTCGCGCATCGCTTGCAGGCGTTCGAGTTGGAACGCCAGATGCGCGGCAAGGTCTTCGGCGCTCGGCCCCTGGTCGGTCGGGTCGGGCGGCAGCAAAAGCCGCGATTTGAGGTAGGCGAGCCAGGCCGCCATCACCAGATAATCGGCCGCCAGTTCGATCCGCAGCGCCTTGGCCTGATCGACGAAGGCCAGGTATTGCTCGGCCAGTTGCAGCACCGAGATGCGGCGCAGATCGACCTTCTGCGTGCGCGACAGCGTCAGAAGCAGGTCCAGCGGCCCCTCGTAGCCGTCAACATCGACAATCAGCGCCTCGGCCGCGAGCCGCGCCGCGACGGTGGTGCCCTGCGTGTCGTCCCAGCCGGTGTCCGTCATCGCCCTGCGCCCATCACCGCCTCAAACTCGGCCGCGAGCGCGCCCAAGTCAACCGCATCGGGTGCGTGGCGCGCGGCCAGCGCGGCCTCGGCCCGCGCGACACCCTCGGGGGTCAGGTGACCAGACGCCGCGACGACCTCCGCCATCTCGCGGGGTTTGCCGTTGCAGTGCAGCACGATATCGCAGCCTGCCGCGACCGAACCGGCGGCCCGATCCGCCAGCGAGCCCGACAGCGCCTGCATCGACAGATCGTCGGTCATCAGGAGGCCGGAAAAGCCGATCCGCTCGCGGATCAGGTGGATCATCGGGGCCGACAGCGTGGCGGGCGCGGTGGGGTCAAGCGCGGAAAACACGAGATGCGCGGTCATCGCCATCGGCAGGTCGTTCAGCGCACGGAAGGCGGCAAAGTCGCTGGCGTCCAGCGTTTCAAGGTCGGTGGCCACCGTCGGCAGGTCGTGGTGGGTGTCACCCGCAGCCCGGCCGTGGCCCGGCATATGCTTCATCACCGGCAGCACGCCCCCGGCCAGCAAGCCGTCGGCGACCGCGCGGCCGGCCTGCACCACCGTCGCCAGCGTCGTGCCATAGCAGCGGTTGCGCAGGAACGGATGGGTGGCGGCGGTGGCAATGTCGAGCGTGGGCGCGCAGTTCGCGTCGATCCCCACCGCGCGCAGTTCCGCGGCGATCAGGCGATAGCGCAGCCGCATCGCCCGCGCCCCGCCCCGCGCCATCTGTTCCAGCGGGGGCAGCCATTCGCGCCAGTGCGGCGCGCGCAGGCGCTGCACCCGGCCGCCCTCCTGATCGACCAGGATCGGCGCGTCGCGCCCAACGGTGGCGCGCAGGTCGGCGGTCAGGCGGCGAAGCTGATCGGGCGCCTCCACGTTGCGGGCGAACAGGATGAAGCCCCAGGGATCGGCGGCGCGAAAGAACGCCGCCTCGTCGGGCGCGAGGGTGGGCCCGAGACAGCCCAGGATCGTCGCCCCCGGCGCCATCAGCGCACGAGAACCGGCACGCAGGGCGCGTTGGCGGCGTCGAGCGCGGCGCAGAACCGGCGCGCCTCGGCATCGTCCTTGAAACCATAGGCGCGCAGCCGGTAGAAGTCGCGCCCGCCGCTGGTCGCCTTCTGCACCACCCGCGACTTGTCGACCAGAAGGTCGCCAAAACGCGCCTGCAGCAGCGCCCAGGACGAGGCCGCCACATCGGGCGAGTCGAAGGCGCCAAGCTGCACCAGCCGGGTTCCCGCCACGATCGTCGCCGGATCGACGGACTCGGGCACGGGCGGGGCTTTGGCGGGGGCCTTGGGTGCCGCGGCAGCGGTGGGCTTGGGCGGCGGCGCGGCGTTCGCCTTGGGCGGCGTAGCGGCGGCGGGTTTGGACGGCGCCGCGGTGGCGGTAGGCTTGGGGGCCAGCGCGGTGGCGGCGGTGGTCGCGACTGCGGTGGCGGCTGCGGGCTGGGCCGCAGGTGTCTTTGGCCGCGACATCGGGCGGGGCGAGGTCATCGGCGCACCGTGGACGGGCGCGGAAACGGCGACCACGGGCGCCGGGACGGCGGGCGCAGGGGCCGGGGCGGCCATGCTGGCAGAGGTCTCCGCAGCGCCGGTTGGCGCCGGAACTGCCGCCGGTGCGGCGGCGGGGAGTGGCGCGGGCGCGGCCTGTGGCGCGGGCGCGGCCAGTAGTGCTGGCGCGGCCATTGGCGCGGGCGCAACGGGAGCCGCAGGAGCAGCCACTGGCGCGGCGGCCACGCGGGCGTTGGGCGCGACGTCCTGCGGGCTCAGCGTGACGGGGCGCGGGGCCAGCACCAGATTGTCGCTTGGCGTCTGACCCAGGGCATCGGCCGCAACGTGGTTGACCGTCAGGCCCAGGTTGTCGGCGATCTGCCCGCCGGGGTCGTCGGGCGCCATCCGCATCGGGCCTTCCATCGCGTGGATCACCGGGATGCCGTTCACGTCGCGCACCGCCAGCCGATAACCCCAGACCGCCAGTCCGAGGATCAGCGCAACCGAGGTCGCCCCGCCGACGAGGTTGATCAGCCGCTGTGTCTGCCCCGCATGCAACGCGGGCGCAGCGTCTCCGAAATCCTCGAAGTTCGCTTCCGCCATGTTCTGCCTCGCTGCCCGGACGGTTGTTCCGCCCGTGGTGACCTGCTCGTGAACCGGCGGCGCGCCTTGGTCAGCGCATTTCTTCGACCGGTGTCACGCCAAGGATACCAAGACCGGCGGAAATGACAACCGCCACGGCTCTTGCCAGGGCGATTTTCGCCTGTGATGTCTCAATCTCGCCCTCTTGCACGAAGCGAAGCGAGCTGTCGTCGTTGCCGCGGTTCCAGTGGCCGTGCAGATCGCCCGCCAATTCGTAAAGGTAGAAGGCCACGCGGTGCGGTTCATGGCCGCGCGCCGCGATCTGGACCAGGCGCGGCCATTCGGCGATCTTGCGCGCCAGGTCCAGTTCGGCCGGGTGGTTCAACCGCGCCAGATCGGCCGCGGCAAGGGTGGCGTCGTCGCAGGCGATGCCCGCCTCGGTGGCGCGGCGCAGCACGGAACAGACGCGCGCATGGGCGTATTGGACGTAGAAGACCGGGTTGTCCTTCGACTGTTCCAGCACCTTCGCGAAGTCGAAATCCAGCGCCGCGTCGTTCTTGCGCGTCAGCATGACAAAGCGGGTCACGTCCGTCCCGGCCTGTTCCACCACGTCACGCAGCGTCACGAAGGTGCCCGCGCGCTTGCTCATCTTGAACGGCTCACCGTTCTTGAAAAGCTTCACCAACTGGATCAGCTTGACGTCGAGCGGCACCCGCCCGCCCGACAGCGCCGCCACCACCGCCTTCATCCGCTTGACATAGCCGCCGTGGTCGGCGCCCAGAATGTCGATCAGGACATCGAACCCGCGCTGCACCTTGTCGTAGTGATAGGCGATGTCGGGCGCGAAATAGGTCCACGAGCCATCGGATTTCTGCACCGGGCGATCCACGTCGTCGCCATGCGCGGTGGACCGGAACAGCAACTGTTCGCGCGGTTCCCAATCCTCGGGGGTCTTGCCCTTCGGCGGTTCCAGCACGCCCTTGTAGATCAGGCCCTGCCGTTCCAGTTCGGCCAGCGCCGCCTCGATCTTGCCGGTGCCGTAAAGCGCCTTTTCGCTGGAATAGACATCCATATGCACGCCCAGCAGCGCCAGATCCTCGCGGATCATCGCCATCATCGCCTGGGTGGAGAATTCGCGCAGATCGGCCAGCCAGTCGGCCTCGGGCTTGTCGAGCAGGCTGGTGCCGTATTTCTGTTTCAGCGCCTCGCCGACCGGGATCAGGTAGTCGCCCGGATAAAGCCCCTCGCGGATTTCCGGCGACAGGCCGTTTGCCTCGCGGTAGCGCTCATAGGCTGACCGCGCCAGCACATCGACCTGCGCGCCGCCATCGTTGATGTAGTATTCCCGCGTCACCGCATGGCCCGAGAACGCCAGCAGTCGCGCCAGCGCATCGCCGAACACCGCGCCGCGCACATGGCCCACATGCATCGGCCCGGTCGGGTTGGCCGAGACGAACTCGACGTTGACCTTGAGCCCCTGCCCCAGTTCGGACCGGCCATAGTCGGCGCCCGCGCCGATGACCTGCGCCACCAGCCCCTGCCACAGCACCGGCGCCAGCCGCAGGTTCAGGAAGCCCGGCCCCGCCGGTTCGGCCAGCGTGATGCGCGGGTCGGCGGCAAGCCGTGCCGCAAGCGCCTCGGCAATCGCGCGGGGCGGCATCCCGGCGGGTTTCGCCAGCACCATCGCGGCATTGGTCGCCATGTCGCCATGCGCGGCGTCGCGCGGCGGTTCCACCGCGACGGCGGTGTAGTCGAGCCCGGCGGGCAGCGCGCCTTCGGCCACCATCGCCTCAAGGCTGCAGATCACCAGCGCCCGGATATCGTTGAAAAGGTTCATTGCGTCCCGTCCTTGATCCCGAAGGGGTTTATCACGGCGCGGTGCAAGGTCAACGGCGCGCGGTCTAGCCGGTCGGCCCGACCAGCCGCAGATGTTCCTGCAAGGCAAAGCGATCGGTCATCCCCGCCACGTAATCCGCCACCACGCGGGCGAGGCGGGTCTGATCGCCTGCGCGCCCCACATCCGCCTGCCACTCGGCGGGCAGCAGGTCGGGGTGGGTCAGGAACAGCGGAAAGAGATCGTTGACCACCCGCGTCACCTTCGCCCGTTCCAGCATCACCGAGGGCGCGCGGTACATGCGGTGGTAAAGGAACGAGCGGATCGCCTTGAGATCCTGATAGAGCCGCTTGGAAAACCGGATGATGGCGGTGCCCATCAGGCGGATGTCTTCCGGGCTTTGCGGTTGCGCCGCCTCCAGCCGCTGCTGGGCCACCGCGATCACATCCTCCACCATCTCGCCGAACACCCGCCGCAGCGCCTCGTGCCGCCGCCGCATCTTCTCCAGCCCCGGATAGAGCCGGTCCACCTCGGCAAAGGCCGGGCCGGTGACCGGCAGCTCCATCAGATCGGCCTCGGTGAAGAGGCCCGAGCGCAGCCCGTCGTGCAGGTCGTGGTGGTTGTAGGCCACGTCGTCGGCCACGGCGGCCACCTGCGCCTCGGCGCTGGCATGGGTATGCAGTTCCAGATCGTAGGCGGCGTTCACCTCGGCCAGCGCGTAGGAATAGGGCGGCAGCACCGGCCCGTTGTGCTTGGCGATGCCCTCCAGCGTCTCCCAGGTCAGGTTCAGCCCGTCGAAATCGGCATAGTGGCGTTCCAGGCTGGTGACGATGCGCAGCGCCTGCGCGTTGTGATCGAACCCGCCATAGGGCGCCATCAGCAGTTCCATCGCGTCCTCGCCGGTATGGCCAAAGGGCGTGTGGCCCAGATCATGCGCCAGTGCCACCGCCTCGGCCAGATCGGTGTTGAGGTTCAACACCCCGGCGATGGTGCGCGCCACCTGCGCCACCTCGATCGTGTGGGTCAGCCGGGTGCGGTAATAGTCGCCCTCGTGCTCCACGAACACCTGCGTCTTGTGCTTCAGCCGCCGGAACGCCGAGGAATGGATGATCCGGTCCCGGTCGCGCTGGAACGGCGAGCGGAAGGTGGAGTAGCTTTCCGGGTAAAGCCTGCCCCGGCTTTGCTCGGGGTGGCAGGCATAGGGGGCAAGCATCGGTCAGGCTGTCCTTGTCGCGGAAGTCGCGCCAGCCTATATGGGAAATGGCACGGAATGGATATGGGTTTCCCACATGGACCTGACGCTGCCCCCGAAAGTCACCGATCGCGCCTTTGCCCGGCTCGCCGAGATCGCCGAGGCGGTGGGCGAGGCACGCGCGCTACGCGTCGCGGTCGAGGGCGGCGGCTGTTCCGGCTTCCAGTACGACATCAAGCTTGACGACGCCCTGCCCGACGATCTGGTGCTCGAAAAGAACGGCCAGCGGGTGGTGGTGGACTCTGTGTCGCTGCCCTTCCTCGCCAATGCGGTGATCGACTACACGGATGAGCTGATCGGCGCCCGCTTCGTGATCGAGAACCCCAACGCCACCTCGTCCTGCGGCTGCGGCACCTCGTTCTCGATCTGATCTTGTGCGCCCCGCGTCGCCCCGGCTAGATGGCGGCATGAAGATCGCAACCTTCAACATCAACGGCGTCAAGGCCCGCATCGACGCGCTGACCGCCTGGCTCGCCGAAGCGCAGCCCGACGTGGCGCTGCTGCAAGAGATCAAGTCGGTCGACGAGGGCTTTCCGCGCGAGCCGCTGGAAAGCCTCGGCTACCATGTCGAAACCCACGGCCAGAAGGGCTTCAACGGCGTCGCCATCCTGTCGAAGCTGCCGCTGGAGGATGTGACGCGCGGGTTGCCTGGCGACCCGGCCGACGAACAGGCGCGCTGGATCGAGGCGACCGTGGTCGGCAAACGGGCAGTGCGCCTGTGCGGCCTCTACCTGCCCAACGGCAACCCCGCCCCGGGGCCGAAATACGACTACAAGCTGGCCTGGATGGAGCGCCTGCGCGCCCGCGCCGCCGCCCTTCTCGCCACCGAGGAGCCGGTGGTGCTGGCTGGCGACTACAACGTGATCCCGCAGGCCGAAGATGCTGCGAAACCCGAGGCCTGGCTGCAGGACGCGCTCTATCTGCCCGATACCCGCGCCGCCTTCCGCCGCCTGCTGAACCTCGGCTTCACCGACGCGATCCGCGCCCGGCTGCCGCAGCGCGGCCTCTACACCTTCTGGGATTATCAGGTCGGCGCGTGGGAACGCAACAACGGCATCCGCATCGACCACCTGCTGCTCAGCCCGCAGGCCGCCGACCTGATGACCGACGCCGGCATCGACAAACAGGTGCGCGGCCGCGACAAGCCCTCGGACCATGTCCCGGTCTGGGTGGACCTGGACGCCTGAGCGCCGCTCGCCTCACTTTCGGTCCATAAGTATCCCGGGGGTCCGGGGGCAGCACCCCCGGCGCGCCCCGCCGGGCGCCTTGCTTGTCAGCCGAGCGCATACCCCGCGCCGCGCACGGTGCGCACCGGATCCTCGCCGCCGAACTGGCACAGCGCCTTGCGCAGCCGCCCGATGTGCACGTCGACGGTGCGGGTGTCGACGTAGATGTCGCGGCCCCAGACGCGGTCCAGCAGTTGCTCGCGGCTCCAGACCCGGCCGGGCTTTTCCATGAAGGTCGCCAGCAGACGGAATTCGGTCGGCCCCAGCTTCAGCGTGTTGTCGCCGCGAAAGACGCGGTGGCTTTCGGCATCCAGCCGGATGTCGCGGAATTCCAGCGTCTCGCCGACGCTCGACGGGCGCACCCGGCGCAACTGGGCGCGCACGCGGGCCATCAGCTCGACGATGGAATAGGGCTTCACCACATAGTCGTCGGCGCCGGTTTCCAGGCCCCGCACCCGGTCGACTTCCTCGGACCGGGCCGACAGCATGATGATCGGCACGCCGCGCGTCTCGGCGCGGGTCTTCAGGCGGCGGCAGACCTCGATGCCCGAGACATTGGGCAGCATCCAGTCCAGTACGATCAGGTCGGGGGCTTCCTCCTCGACCAGCATCAGCGCCTCTTCGCCGTCCTCGGCCTTTGCCACCCGATACCCCTCGGCCTCCAGGTTGTAGGCCAGAACCTCGCGTTGCGCCGGCTCGTCCTCGACCACCAGAACCATCGGCAGTTCGGGCGTCGCCATCAATTGTCTCCGTCAGGGTGCACGAAAGACGTGGTGTCGCCCTTCGGCCGGGTCTCGCCCGGCAGCGACCCGGTGACAAGGTAGATCACCTGCTCGGCAATCGCGGTGGCGTGGTCGCCCATCCGTTCCAGGTTCTTGGCGATGAAATGCAGGTGCATGCAGGCCGTGATGTTGCGCGGGTCTTCCATCATGTGGGTCAGGAATTCACGGAACAGCGCGTTGTACATCTGGTCCACGTCGAGGTCGCGCTGGCGCACGTCGGCGGCCAGTTCGGCGTCGCGCTGGGTATAGGCGTCCAGCGCGTCCTTCATCATCGCCTCGACCGCCTTCGCCATCCGCCGCAGCGCGCCGCCCGCGCCCGCGATCGGCGTCATCTGCGCCAGCACGGTCGAGCGTTTGGCGATGTTCTTGGCATAGTCGCCGACCCGTTCCAGATTGGCCGAGATCTTCATCACCGTCAGCACGGTGCGCAGGTCCGACGCGGTCGGCGCGCGCAGCGCGATCAGCCGGGCGGCCTCGGTATTCACCTGCTCCTCAAGCTGGTCGATCAGCGCGTCATTGGCGCGCACCCGCTCGGCCAGTTCCTCGTCGCGCGTTTCAAGCGCCTGCGAGGCGTCGAGGATCGCGGTCTCGACCAGGCCGCCCATCTTCATGATCATCGCCTGGATGATCTCGAGGTCGTCGTCAAAGGCCTTGGCGGTATGCGCGTTGGTCATCCTGATCTCCATGCTGCGCTCCTTGGGCAACGGACGGGTCCGGGGTCGGTTCCTGGCAAACCGGGCCCGGACTGTCCGGCCCGGCGACGCTCCGCAGCGAAGGCGCCCCCGATCCGTTCCGGCCGGTCTGCCCGCGGGGGGCGCGACGGTCGGTGCAGTCCTGCTGGCGGCGGTCTAATGCGGCGAGGTTATGGTTTTGCGAACGTCTTGTAACAGTTCGATGACAGTTATCCAGTGCGTCCGCAAAAACCCCCCGCAAGGGCTCAACTTTCCGGCAGAAACACCGAAAACCGGCTGCCCTTGCCCTTTTCGCTGTCGATGCGGAACCGCCCGCGGTGGCGGTTGACGATGTGCTTGACGATGGCAAGGCCCAGCCCGGTGCCGCCCTTCTCGCGCGAGCGGTGGCTGTCGACGCGGTAGAACCGCTCGGTCAGCCGCGGCAGGTGGATCGCGTCGATGCCCTCGCCGCGGTCGATTACGTCGATCCGCACCGCCGGGCCGCGCAAGCTCAGATCGCGCGCCTCGCGGCTGACGGCGATGGTGACGCGCTGGCCCGCGCCGCCGTATTTCACCGCGTTCTCGATCAGGTTGTTGAAGACCTGGGTCAACTGGTCGGCGTCGGCCTGGACCAGCACCGGGCCGCTCTCGCCGGTCACCTCCAGCACGACACCCGCCGCCTGCGCCATGCTGCGCAACGCCGTCACCGACGCGCCGATCAGCGCGGTCACGTCGACCCTTTCGGTCGGGCGGACGCGCTCCTCCGCCTCGACCCGGCTCAGCGACAAGAGGTCGTGCACCAGCCGGTTCATCCGCTCGGCCTCGCGCGCCATGATCGTGAGGAAGCGTTCGCGCGCCACCGCATCGTCGCGCGCGGCGCCCTTCAGCGTCTCGATGAAGCCCAGCAGCGCGGTCAGCGGCGTGCGCAACTCGTGGCTGACATTCGCCACGAAATCGCGCCGCATCTGGCCGATCTGCTCCAGATCGGTGATGTCCTCGAAACTGACCAGCACCCCGGTCATGCCCTCGCCGCCAACCGCGGCGGCCAGCACCTTCCACACCGTCTCCCGCGCGGGGCCGGTGACCAGATAGCGCGCCTGGGTCGGCTGGCGGTGTCGGAACGTTCCCTCGATCGCGTCCAGCAGCGCGGGCTGGCGCAGCACGGTGATGTAGTGCCGCCCCTCGATCGCCGGCCCGAACAGCGCCCGCGCGGCGGCGTTCGCCGCCATGATCCGATCGTCGCTGCCGATCAGCACCAGCGGTTGCGGCAGGCCGTCCAGCAGCGATTTCACCAGGGTCGATTCCACCTGCCCGCTCCTCCCTGCCCCATGCCGCGCCTCGGCTGGAGCCTGCGGCAATCTTGCCGCAGCCGCAACCCATGCCCCTGTCACCGCTCTTGCTCCAGCCTGCAGGCCGTGTAACCTCTGCGTGTATCAACGAGTGACGGCACACGTTCATGGCAGTTCGGCAATGCGCGGCTTCGGCGACGGAGCCCATGAGGGGCATCGACAGCGTGGAACCCAAACCGGGCAAATCCCCGTCTCGGACGACACCGTTGCGCGTGCTGGTGATCGGCGCGCGGCTGCCCGTCCTCCATGATTCGGCGAACGGAACCGAGATCGCGGGCACCGCCTTCGCCGACCTCAACGCGCGCCTTCTGGCCGCGCTGCGCCCCGACGTCGTGGTCAGCCCGCTGTTCGGCGCGGAGTTCGACGCCGGGATGGTGATCGAGCGTCTCGACGCGCTCGGCTTTCGCGGGCGGGTGCGCGTGCTCTGCCCGCCGCTGCCGTCGCTGCAACTCGTGCAGGCCGAACTTGCCGCGCTCGCCCCCGGCATTGACGTGACGCTGGATGTCCGGCCGTCCTGATCCGCTCAGGCGGAGGGGTTGTCGCGCCGGTAGATCCAGTCGTGATCGGGATGGTTGGCAAAGCGCCACTTGCGGATCGGCCCGGCCATCACATTGAGGTAATACATCTCGTAGCCATAGGGCGCGCCGCAGGGATGATGCCCCTTCGGCACCAGCACCACATCGTGGTTCTGCACCGCCATGGTCTCGTCCAGACTGCCATCCTCGGTGAACACCCGCTGAATGCCGTAGCCCTGCGCCGGGTTGAGCCGATGATAATAGGTCTCCTCCAGATAGGTCATGCGCGGAAAGTCGTCCTCGTCATGCCGGTGCGGCGGGTAGGAGGACCAGTTGCCCTGCGGCGTGAACACCTCGGTCACCAGCAGAGAATCGCAATAATCCTCGTTTTCCATCGCGATGTTGTTGATGAAGCGGGTGTTGGCGCCCTGCCCGCGCTGGGTCAGCGTGATGCCCTCCGGCCCGATCCGCCGCGCCTTGTGCCCGCCCTTGCCCGGCGCCGCGCAGACCGCCAGCGTGCAATCGGTCACCGCCGTCGCCGACCAGTCCGAGCCGTTCGGCACATAAAGGCAATGCGGCGGCGTCTTCTCGAACACGTCCATCCGCTCGCCCATGACGCCGAAGTCATCGTCGCCCGCGCCGATCTGCGCGCGCCCCTCGACCAGCACCAGCATCACCTCGCGGTCACCGGTCGGTTCCGCCACCGTCTCGCCGGGCGCCAGGCGGTAGAGCCCGAAACCGACATAGCCCCAACCGGCACTTGCGGGCGTGACATCGTGCACCTTGCCGCGCGTTCCCTGCGGCTTCACCATCAGCTTCGCCATCGCCCGCCCCTTCTTCCGTTCCCAAATATCCTCGGGGATCCGGGGGCAGACAGCCCCCGGCGCCCGGCCTCAGCGGTCAAGCCCCACGGCTGTCGTGATCGCCTTCAGATAGCGCAGGCCGATCCCCTGATAGTGCAGCGGAATGCGGACCGCGGCGTCCTGTTCGGCCTCGATCACCAGCCAGCCCTGATAGCCATGCTCCGCCGCGATCTTCAGCACCGGCGGAAAGTCCACCGCGCCCTCGGGGTCGCCCGGCACGGTGAAGACGCCGCGCCGCACGCCCTCAAGGAAGCTCAGCCCCTGTTCGCGGACCGCGGCCATCACGGCGGGGCGCACGTTCTTGCAGTGGATGTGCCGCACCCGGCCCATGTGTTTGCGCGCCAGCCGCACCGGATCACCACCGCCAAAGGTGCAGTGCCCGGTATCCAGCAGCAGATGCGTCGCGGGCCCGGTTTCCGCCATCAGCCGGTCGATCTCCCACTCGGCCTCGACGATGGTGCCCATGTGGTGGTGATAGACCAGCGTGATCCCCTGCGCGGCGGCGTACTGCGCCAGCGCCTCGATCCCGGCGCCAAAGGTTTTCCATTCCGCATCAGGCAGATGCGGGCGGTCGTTCACGGCCATCCCGTCGGCGCCGTGGATCGCGTTCGAGGTTTCGCAAACGATGATGATCTGCGACCCCATCGCTTTCAGCAGGTCGAGGAACGGCTGCATCGCCGCCTTTTCGGCCGCCACGCTGTTCACCAGCAGGTTGGTCGAGTGCCAGCCCGAGACGAATTGCAACCCGCGCGGCGTCAGCACGGCCCTGAGCCCCTCGGCGGTGGTCGGGAACTTGTGCCCCTTCTCGATGCCGTCAAAGCCAAGCTGCGCCGTCTCGTCGAGGCATTGCTCAAGGCTGATGTCTGCGCCCAGGGTCTGGTCGTCATCGTTCGACCAGGCGATGGGATTGGTTCCGTAACGGATCATGTGTTACCTCAGGTTCAGTCGGCAAGCCGCTGGTTTTTCAATTTTTCTTCGTAATTTGCGCGGGCCGCGCGGACCTCGGGCCGCGGACTGACCGCGGGCACCGCCACTTCCCACCAATATCCGCCGGCTTCGGTGGAGGGCGCGGGATCGGTGTCGATGACGATCACGGTCGGGCGGCGGTCTTCACGCGACGCTTGAAGTTTCTCCTCCAGGTCACAGATATCCGCCGCCTTTACCGAAAGCGCCCCCATCGACCCGGCGTGCGCCACGAAGTCGATCGCCGAGGGGGTCACGTGATAGCTGTCATCCAGCAGGTTGTTGAACGGTGCGCCGCCGGTGGCCTTCTGCAACCGGTTGATGCAGCCGTAACCGCGGTTGTCGGTCACCACCACGGTGAAGGCGATGCCCATCATCACCGCCGTCGCCAGTTCGCTGTTGGCCATCATGTAGCTGCCGTCGCCGACCATGCAGATCACATCCGCCCCGGGCCGCGCCATCTTGATGCCGAGCGCGCCCGCGATTTCATAGCCCATGCAGGAAAAGCCGTATTCCATGTGATAGCCGCCCGGCGCGGCGTTCCAGATCTTGTGCAACTCGCCCGGCATCGTGCCCGCGGCGCCCATGATCACCGTTTCGGGCCGCGCCTGCCGCTGCACCGCGCCGATCACCTGCATGTCGGTGGGCAGCGCATTGCCCGTGGGCGGGGCCGCCGTGACCTTCGCGACCTCCGCTGCCCATGCCGCCTTCAGGCCGGCGTCGGGCGCGGTAAAGCGCCGGCCCGCCAGCCCCACCGTCAGCTTTTCCAGCGCCACTTTCGCATCCGAAACAAGGCTTTGCGCCCCATGCTTGAAGCTGTCGTGGGGCTGCACGTTGATCGACAGGATCTTGCGCGCCGGGTTCTTGAACAGCGCCCAGGACCCGGTGGTGAAATCCTGAAACCTTGTGCCAAGGCCGATCACCAGATCGGCCGTTTCCGCCACCGCATTGGCGCTTGCCGCGCCCGTCACGCCGACGGGGCCGAAGTTCAGCGGGTGATCATGCGCCAGCGCCGACTTGCCGCCCTGGGTTTCCACCACCGGGATGCCGTGGTCGGTGGCAAAGGCCGCCAAAGCCGCCTCGGCCCCCGAATAGATCACCCCGCCGCCGGCCACGATCACCGGCGCCTTCGCCGCCTTCAGCGCCGCCAAGGCCGCCGCCAGTTCGCCCGCATCGGGTTCGGGGCGCCGGAAGCGCCAGACCTTCGGCGCGAAGAAGCTTTCGGGGTAGTCGTAGGCCTCGGCCTGCACATCCTGACAGAAGGCCAGCGTCACCGGCCCGCAGTCGGCCGGGTCGGTCATCACCCGGAAGGCGCGCGGCAGGGCGGTCAAGAGATGCTCGGGGCGCGAGATGCGGTCGAAATAGCGGCTGACGGCGCGGAAGCAATCGTTGGCCGACACCGTGCCGTCGCCGAAATCCTCGACCTGTTGCAGCACCGGATCGGGCGCGCGGCTGGCGAAGACGTCGCCGGGCAGCAGCAGCACCGGCAGCCGGTTGACATGCGCCACCGCCGCCGCGGTGACAAGGTTCAGCGCCCCCGGCCCGATCGAGGTCGTTACCGCCATCGCGCGGCGCCGCTTGGCGGCCTTGGCGAAGGCCACCGCCGTGTGCGCCATCGTCTGCTCGTTATGGCCGCGCCAGGTCGGCAGGGCGGCGCCGATCCCCTGCAGCGCCTCGCCGATGCCCGCCACGTTGCCGTGGCCGAAGATCGCCCAGACGCCCTCGATGAAACGCCCGCCGTCTTCGGTCGTCTGCACCGAAAGCCAGCGCATCATCGCCTGCGCCGCCGTCAACCGGATCGTGGTCATGCCGCCGTCTCCCTCAGACCGCGCACGCGGTCCCATATCTTGCACAGATTGTCGTATTTTCCGGCCATCTGCGCCACTGCCTCGGCATCGCTCAACGCGCCTGACAGCCAGCCCCGCGCCGCCTCGCCGAAGATCGTGCGGCCGACCGCGAAGCCCTTGACCAGATCGTGGCGCGCCGCCAGCACCAACGCGGCGGCCAGTTCCGCCTCGGGCGCATCGAGACCCAGCACCACCACGCCCCGCGTGCGCGGATCGTTCCGCGTGATCGCGGCGCAGGCCTCGGTCCAGGCGGCGTCGGTGGTGAAGGGTTCCAGCTTCCACCAGTCGGGGAAGACGCCCAGATCATAGAAGCGCTGGATCACCTCGGCCGAGGTCGTGTCGGTCACCGGCGCGACCTTCGAGGGGATGATTTCCAGCAGGAATTCCAGACGGTTGCGCCGCGCGGCCGAGAACAGGCGCAGCACGGTGTCTTCTTGCGCGGCCTTGGTCGCGGCGTCGTCGGCGGGGTGATAGAAGCACAGCACCTTGACCACATGGGCCAGCGGCCATTCCGCCAGGCCACCGAAATCCGGGCCCAACTCGGGCTCCACCGCCAGCGGGCGCGAGCCCGGCCATTCGACCGGCCGCCCGATCCACAGGCCCGTCCCCGCCGCCCGGTAAAGCGCATCGCGCCCCAGCCGCCCGTCGCAGAGGATGCCGTGGCCGGGTTGCCCATCCGCCACCTTCAGCGCGGCGTCGAGGCAAAGCTGCTTGAACGCGCCGATCTTCGCGGCATCGGCGCCCGCCTCGCGCGCCATATCCTCAAGCTGCATCCGGTGGTCGAAGGCGAAAACCCGCATCGTGGACCAGTCGCCGTGCCGGTTGGTGGCCCAGTGCACCTGCTCCAGCTCCGCGTCCTTGCGCAGCGCCTTGGTCACGACGCCGCGACGCAGGAAGAACTGCAGCTCCTCCCAACTCGGGTAAGCCGGGGTGCAGCCGTGACGGCTGACCGCGAAAGCCCCGCAGGCATTGGCGTATGTCAAGGCCACCGGCCAGGGCTCGCCATCGAGCCAGCCCTTGATGAGCCCCGACATGAAGCCGTCGCCCGCGCCCAGCACGTTGAACACCTCGATCGGGAAACCTGGCCCGGCCTCGCCCTGATCCAGCGTGTCGGGAATCGCCCCGGTGAAGGCCGCGGCCCCCATCGGCCCGCGCTTGCACACCAGCGTGGCGCCCGAAACCGCCCGCACCGCCCGCAGCGCCGCGATCGTGTCGGTGCTGCCGCCCGCGATGTGAAATTCCTCTTCGGTACCGACGATCAGGTCGAACAGGTGGAGCGCCTTTTGCAGCCGTGCGGTGACGGCGGCGCTGGCGATGAACCGCTCCTCGCCCGCGCCATGCCCGGCCAGCCCCCAGAGGTTGGGACGGTAGTCGATATCGAGCGCGGTCTGCGCCCCGGTCTCGCGCGCCAGCCGCAGCGCCTTCAGCACCGCCGCCTCGGTGCGCGGGTGGCTCAGGTGGGTGCCGGTTGCCACCACGGCGCGCGCCTCGGCGATGAAGGCGGGGTCGATGTCATCCTCGCACAGCGCCATGTCGGCGCAGTTCTCGCGGTAGAAGATCAGTGGGAAATGATGCTCGTCGCGGATGCCCAGCAGCACCAGCGCGGTCAGCCGTTCGGGGTCGGTCTTCACCCCCCGCACATCGACGCCTTCGCGCGCCAGTTCCTCGCGCAGGAAGCGCCCCATGTGTTCGTCGCCGACGCGGGTGATGAGGGCGGATTTGAGCCCCAGCCGCGCCGTGCCGGTGGCCATGTTGGTGGGCGAGCCGCCGACGTATTTCTGGAACGACCCCATGTCTTCCAGCCGCCCGCCGACCTGCGCGCCGTAAAGGTCAACCGAGGATCGGCCGATCGTGATGACATCCAAGGGCTTCATGCCGTTCCTCCGCACGGCCGCCTTGCTCCGAGACTCGGGCATGGCGGCGTTTTGGAATTTTTATTCCATTTTTGCGCGCGGCAAAAGCTTTTTCTTCTGGCTCAGTTCGGGCTCAGGCCGGGCGCCGCCCGGTTCCCACCGCGACCGCCAGCGTGATCGCCAGCGCCAGCGTCGCGGAGAGCGAGCGGAAGGCGCCAAAATCGACCTCGGGAACGGTCAGGATCGCCGTCGCGTGGCGGGACAGCGGGCTGGTCAGCCGGTCGGTGACCGCCACCACCGGCAGGCCCCGGTCGCGTGCGTCTTGCGCCAGGGTCAGCGTTTCCTCGCTGTAGGGCGCGAAGGTGATCGCCAGCAGCACATCGCCCGGCCGCAGCGCGTGGCGGTGATCCAGCTTGCCGACCCCGTCATGCAGCATCGCCGGAATATCCATCTTCTCAAAGGCATAGGCCAGGTAACTTGCCACCGGGAAGGCCCGGCGGAGGCCGATCAGGTGAATCGTGTCGGCCCCGATCAGAGCCGCCACGGCGGCGTCGAGCGCGACCTCGTCCGCCGCCTTCGCCAGCGACTCCAGCGACAGCCGCCCGGCCTCGACGAACTCGGCCAGCAGCGCCGCCGGGCTGCCGGTGCCGCTTTCCTTCAAGTTGGTCAGCCGCGTCGAATAATCCGGCCAGCCCGGCACATAGGCCTCGCGGAACAGCCGCTGCATGCCGGAGAAGCCGGAAAACCCCATGATCTGGCAAAACCGCATCAGCGCCGAGGGCGGCACCTCGGCCCCCGCCGCCAGTTCGGCGACGGTGGACACCGCGATCCGGTCGGAATTGGCCGCGATGAAATCGGCGCATTGCCTGAGCCGCTTCGGCATCGCGTCGGACATCGACGACAGCCGCTCGCGGAATTCCTCGACGCTGACCGGGGTCGCGAGAGCTTCGATTTCCGTCATCTGAATTCCCTTGACAGACCACCCCACCCGCCGGATAGCACACATGGAACAAATATTCCAACCTCACCGCAGACGGGGCCGCAGATGGACAGCATCAACGTCGGACTGATCGGAACCGGCTTCATGGGCAAGACCCATGCACTGGCCTACGGCGCTGTCAAGGCGGTGATGGGCGATGTGCCGCGCCCGGTGCTTGCGGCGCTGTGCGACACGCTGCCCGATCAGGCGCGCCGCTTCGCCGACCAGTTCGGCTTTGCCCGTGCCACCGACGACTGGCAGGCGCTGGTGGCCGATCCGGGCATCGACCTTGTCTCGATCACCACGCCGAACAAGCTGCATCACCGCATGGCGCTGGCGGCAATTGCGGCGGGCAAGCATGTCTGGTGCGAAAAGCCGATGGCGCTGACACTGGCCGAAGCGGAAGAGATGGCGGCGGCGGCGAGGGCCGCGGGCGTGGTCACGATGGTCGGCTACAACTACATCAGGAACCCCGCCTATACCCATGCGCAGCGGCTGATTTCCGGCGGCGCCATCGGCCGCGTGGTGCAGTTTCGCGGCTGGGTCGAGGAGGATTATCAGGCCGATCCCGCCCTGCCGTGGAGCTGGCGCGCGCAACTGGCCGAGGCGGGTCTGGGCGTGCTGGGCGATCTGATGTGCCACCTCGTCTCGATGACGCTGGGCCTGATGGGGCCGGTCGAGAGCCTGGTCGCCGAGACTCAGATCATCCACGCCACCCGCCCGCTGCCCGACGGCACCGGCCGCGCAAAAGTGGAAAACGAGGATGCCGCCGCCGCGCTGGTGCGCTTTGCCAGCGGTGCGGAGGGCACGCTGGTGTCGTCGCGATCCGCCTGGGGCCGCAAGTCGCGGCTGGGGTTCGAGGTGCACGGCACCGAGGGCATGGTGATCTTCGACCAGGAGCGGATGAACGAGCTGCAGCTTTACCAGAACCGCGGCCCGAAGGCCGAACAGGGCTTCAAGACCATCCTGACCGGCCCCGACCATCCGCCCTACGGCGCTTTCTGCCCGGCGCCCGGCCACCAGTTGGGCTTCAACGACCTCAAGGTGATCGAATGCGCGGCGCTGTTGCGCGCGATCGCGGGTGGGCCCGCCTGCCACCCCGATTTCACCGATGCCGCGGGATTTGAGCGGGTGATCCACGCGATGGCCGACAGTGCCGCAACGGGCGCCCGCGTCACGCTGTAGTCCGCCTTAGGCGGGCCGCAGCCCGTCGCGGAACCGCTGCATGTTCAGGTGATAGCCCTTGGCGCTGAGCACCAGCCGGGCGCGCGCCTCGGCATCAAGCAGGCGCACCACCTTGCCGGGGGAACCCATCACCAGCGAGTGGTCGGGGATCTCCTTGCCCTCGGTGATCAGCGCGCAGGCGCCGATCAGGCAACCCCGGCCGATTTTCACGCCGTTGAGGATGGTGGCGCCCATGCCGATCAGGGTGCCCTCGCCGATCGTGCAGCCGTGCAGCACGGCGCGGTGGCCGATGGTGCAGTTCGGCCCGATCGTCAGCGGGAAGCCCATGTCGGTGTGCAGCACCGCGTTTTCCTGGATGTTGGACCCGGCACCGACCCTGATCACTTCGTTGTCGCCGCGCAGGGTCGCGCCGAACCAGACCGAGGCGCCGGTTTCCAGCACCACGCGGCCGATCACGTTGGCATCCGGAGCAACCCACCAGTCGCCGTCCGGGGGAAGCTGCGGGGCGATGCCGTCCAGACTGTAGATCATCGAGTTTCGAACTCCCGTTTGAGGTCACGCACGAACTCCGACAGCCAAGGCTGGCGCGGGCGGCGCATCCGTTCGGCCATCAGGATGGTGCGCAGGTCCGCCTCGGCTTCGTCGAGGTCGCGGTTGACCAGAACATAATCATACTCTGCCCAGTGGCTGATTTCAGCCTCGCTTTTCGCCATCCGCGCGGCGATCACCTCGGCGCTGTCCTGCGCGCGGGTGGTCAGGCGGCGTTCCAGTTCGGCCATCGAGGGCGGCAGGATGAAGATCGAGACGACATCCTCGCGCATTGCCTGCTTGATCTGCTGGCCACCCTGCCAGTCGATGTCAAAGAGCGTGTCGCGCCCCTCCTCCATCGCCTGCACCACCGGGCCACGCGGCGAGCCGTAGCGGTTGCCGAACACCTCGGCATGTTCCAACATCGCGCCCGCCGCCACCATCGCCTCGAACTGGTCACGGCTGCGGAAATAGTATTCCCGCCCGTCCGCCTCGCCCGGCCGTGGCGGCCGCGTGGTGGCCGAGACCGAGAAGCGCAGGCTGGCATCCCAGGCCATCAGCCGCCGCGACAGCGTCGATTTCCCCGCCCCCGAGGGCGACGACAGGATGATCAGAAGCCCGCGCCTTTGCATCGGGTTACTCCACGTTCTGCACCTGCTCGCGCATCTGATCGATGGTCACCTTCAGGTCAAGGCCCACCCGCGTCAACTCGGCCGACTGCGCCTTGGAACAGAGCGTGTTGGCCTCGCGGTTGAACTCCTGCATCAGGAAGTCGAGCTTGCGGCCCACCGGCCCGGTTTCCGCCAGCAGGGTGCGCGCGGCGGCGACATGGGCGTCGAGCCGGTCGAGTTCCTCGGTCACGTCGGTTTTCACCGCCAGCAGCGCCAGTTCCTGTGCCAGCCGGGCCGGCTCGATCCCCTCGGCATTCGCCAGCACCCGGTCGAGCGAGTCGCGCAGCGTCGCGGCGGCCTGCCCGCGCCGGGCCTCGGCCAGCGCGCGCGACTCGGTGGCCAGCGCCGCGATCCGGGCCACCTGCGCGCGCAGCACGTCCGACAGCGCCCGGCCCTCGGCCGCCCGCATGGCGTGAAAATCGGCCAGCAACCGCGGCAGGTCGGCCAGCAGCGCGGCCAGCAGCGGCGCGGGGTCGGCCTCGGTGGCGCCGGTCAGCACGCCGCGCTGGGTCAGCACCTCGGCGGTGCTGGCGGGCGACAGCGCCACATCGGCGTCAAGCGCCGCGGTCTCGATCTGCTTCAGCGCGGCGAGCACCGCCGCGAGCGCCTCGGGATCGACCCGCAGCGCCGCCGCGCCGGTCGCCCGGTCGACCCGCAGGCCCAGGCTGACGCTGCCGCGCGCCACCCCGCGCGAGACCTCGGCGCGCACCGCGGGTTCCAGCCCCTCGATGCCGTCGGGCAGGCGCAGCCGCAGATCAAAGCCCTTGCCGTTCACCGAACGCAGATCCCAGGACCAGGCCGCGCCCGCGCCCTCGCCCCGGCGGCTGGCAAACCCCGTCATCGACATGACCATCGCCCGTCTCCCCAGCCATTTACCAAATGTTCAGTTTTCGCCCCCTCGCGCCCCGGTTCGGGTGTACGTTAACCGGGAGGTAAGCATTGCCGTCATAGGGTTAACAGAAGGTTCTCCAACCGGCAATCGACGCCCCGCGCGGGCAGAGAGGGAGGATCACATGACCAGGGAGCAGGCAACAGGGGGCGCGGTCATCGCGTTCCGGGGGAAGGACCAGATGATCCGGTCACCGCTGATCGAAGAGGTACGCAGCTATTGGGAGGCGCTGCGTGATGGCCGCGAGGCGCCGACGCGGGCCGAGGTCGACCCGCGCGGCATCGAGCGCGCGCTGAGCCACACGCTGCTGATCGACCGCATCGCCCCCGGCCACGCCCGGCTGCGCGTCGCGGGCCAGCATCTGTGCGAGCTGATGGGGATGGAGGTGCGCGGAATGCCGCTCGGCGCGCTGATGGCGTTGCCCGCGCGGGAAACCCTGACCACCGCCTTGCAGACGGTGTTCCACGGCCGCTGCGGCGTCGTGCTGGGCCTGCACGCGGGCTGGAGCCTTGGCGCCCCGGCACTCGACGGGCAGATGCTGCTGCTGCCGCTGGCCGACCGCAACGGCGTGCTGGCCCATGCGCTTGGGTGCATCGTCGCCACCGGCACCATCGGGCGCGCGCCGCGCCGCTTTGCGATCACCGAGGTGCGGCATCTGCCGATCCTCGTCACGCGCCGCGACCTGCGGGAACCTTCGCTGCCGATCGCCGCGATGGCCGAGGCACCTGCGACCTACCGGCCGCAGCGCCCGGTGTTTCACGTCGTTCAGACCCGGACCTGACGGCGCCTAAAGCGCCGCCGCCCGCTGCATGTCGCGCCGCATCGAGAGTTCCTCGGCCACCAGGAACGCCAACTCCAGCGACTGGCTGGCGTTCAGGCGCGGGTCGCAGGCGGTGTGGTAGCGGTCGGACAGATCCTCATCCGTCACGGCGCGCAGGCCGCCGGTGCATTCGGTCACGTCCTTGCCGGTCATCTCGAAATGCACACCGCCGGGGATGGTGCCTTCCGCGTTGTGCACCGCGAAGAACTCGCGCACCTCGCGCAGCACCGATTCGAATGGCCGCGTCTTGTAGCCCGAGGGCGACTTGATCGTGTTGCCGTGCATCGGATCGCAGACCCAGGCGACCTTGGCGCCGGTTTCCTGCACCGCGCGAATCAGGCGCGGCAGGTGCTCGCCGACCTTGCCCGCGCCGAACCGCGCGATCAGCGTCAGGCGGCCCGCCTCGTTTTCCGGGTTCAGCTTGTCGATCAGCACCTTCAGGTCGTCGGTGCTCAGCGAGGGCCCGCATTTCAGCCCGACCGGGTTCTGCACGCCCTTGCAGAATTCGACATGCGCGCCGTCCGGCTGCCGGGTGCGGTCGCCGATCCAGATCATGTGGCCCGAGCCCGCCACCGGCAGCCCGGTGGTCGAATCGATTCGGCACAGCGCCTCTTCGTATTCCAGCAGCAGCGCCTCGTGGCTGGTGTAGAAGTCCACCGTGCCCAGTTCATGCGCCGTCGAGGCGTTGACCCCGGCCGCGTTCATGAAATCAAGCGCATCCGAGATCCGCGCCGACAACTCGCGGTAGCGTTCCGCCTTGTCGTTCTCGGCGAAGCCCAGCGTCCAGGAATGCACCCGGTGGATGTCGGCGAAACCGCCGGTCGAGAAGGCGCGCAGCAGATTGAGCGAGGCGGCGGCCTGGGTATAGGCCTGCAGCATCCGCGCCGGATCGGGCACCCTTGCGGCGGGCGAGAAATCGAAGCCGTTGATGATGTCGCCGCGATAGGACGGCAGTTCGACGCCGCCGATCACCTCGGACGCGGTCGAGCGCGGCTTGGCGAACTGGCCCGCCATCCGGCCGATCTTCACCACCGGCAGCTTGGCGCCATAGGTCAGCACCACCGCCATCTGCAACATCACGCGGAAGGTGTCGCGGATATTGTCGGCCGAGAATTCGGCAAAGCTTTCGGCGCAGTCGCCGCCTTGCAGGATGAAGGCGCGCCCCTCGGCCACCTGCCCGAGCGCCTTCTTCAGCCGTCGCGCCTCGCCGGCAAAGACCAGCGGCGGATACTTCGCCAACTGCGCCTCGACCGCATTCAGCGCCGCCTGATCCGGATAATCGGGCATCTGCACCCGCGGCTTGATGCGCCAGTCGGATTTGGTCCAGCCCTTGGTCATGTTCGTCTCCGGGATTCAGGTCGGTTCAGCGGTGTCGGCGCGTTATAAAGAAGCGCCTTGGCGCTTGCAAACCGGGAATCCGACCGATCTCCCCTTGAAGACCCCCATGAAAGGTATATCCGGATCACAGAAACGACACAAATGGGTCGCTCCATGCTCGAATCGAAGCGCAGATTGCCTGTGGAAGCCGGACAGACCGCGCAGAAGCGGTTTGTCTTCCTGCTGCTGGATCGTTTCACCATGCTCTCCTTCGCCTGCGCGATCGAGCCGCTGCGGCTGGCCAACTACGTCGCGGGAAAGCCGCTGTATGAATGGCTGCTGGCCGGCGAGACCGGCGACACCGCCACCTGTTCCAACGGGGCCACCTTCAAGCTCGACATCGGCCTGGAAGAGATCGACCGCGACGACATCGTGCTGGTTTGCGGCGGTCTGGACATCCAGCGCACCACCACCCGCCCCGTCGTCAGCTGGCTGCGGCGCGAGGCGCGGCGCGGCATCACCATCGGCGGCATGTGCACCGGATCCTACACGCTGGCGCGGGCCGGGCTGCTGGACGGCAAGAAGGCGACCATCCACTGGGAGAACATGGATGGCTTCGTCGAGGAATTCGAGCAGGTCAAGCTGACCAAGTCGGTCTTCGTGATGGACGGCAACCGGCTGTCGACCGCGGGGGGCACGGCCTCGATCGACCTGGTGCTGAAGATCATCGCCGCCGACCACGGCGAGACGCTCGCCAACACCGTCGCCGACCTGCTGATCTACAACGCGATCCGCACCGATCAGGACACCCAGCGGCTGTCGATTCCGACCCGGATCGGGGTACGTCACCCCAAGCTGAGCCAGGTCATCCAGATGATGGAAAACGCCATCGAGGAGCCGATCAGCCCCGCCGATCTGGCCGAGGATGTCGGCATGTCGACCCGCCAGCTTGAACGGCTGTTCCGGCGCTACCTGAACCGCAGCCCGAAACGCTATTACATGGAACTGCGGCTGCAAAAGGCGCGCAACCTGCTGATGCAGACCGACATGAGCGTCATCAACGTGGCGCTGGCCTGCGGCTTTGCCAGCCCCTCGCACTTTTCCAAGTGCTATCGCGCGCATTACAACACCACGCCCTATCGCGAGCGCGGCACCCAGGGCACGCGGCTTTCGATCTGACACCGGCACGGGCTTACTCCGGGGCGGGCAAAGACCGTCCGGATCGCGGCGACATCGGTCCTGTCCGGGTGTGAACCCTCAACTCACCGTGAATTTCGGGCGGGCGAACCCATCAGCGAGTGGCTTTTCTTTTTCTGCGCGCCCCTCTAGGGTAAAAACCGGATTTCGATCCAACATGGGAGAGTAAAATGAAAAAACTGTTGCTGGCTTCGGCCGCACTCGCGCTTGTGGCAGGGGCTGCCGCGGGCGAAGACATCAAGATCGGCGTTCTGCTGGGCTATACCGGCCCGCTCGAATCGATCACGCCGATCATGCTGAAGTCCGCTGAAATGGCGATCAAGGAAGTGAACGACTCCAAGGCGCTGCTTGGCGGCGCCACGGTCGAGGCCGTGAAGGGCGACGACACCTGCACGGACGCCGCCGCGGCCACCGCCGCCGCCCAGCGTCTGGTCACCTCGGACAAGGTCAACGCCATCGTCGGCGGCGACTGCTCGGGTGTCACCGGGGCCGTGCTGCAATCGGTCGCGCGCCCGAACGGCATCGTGATGATCTCGCCTTCGGCGACCTCGCCCGCGCTGTCGACCGCCGAGGATGACGGGCTGTTCTTCCGCACCGCGCCGTCGGATGCGCGCCAAGGCCAGGTGATGGCCGACGTACTGATCGCCAAGGGCGTCAAGAAAGTCGCGCTGACCTACACCAACAACGACTACGGCAAGGGTCTGGCCGACGCGTTCAAGACCTCGTTCGAAAAGGCCGGTGGCGTGATCACCATCTCGGCCGCGCATGAAGACGGCAAGGCCGACTACTCGGCCGAAGTCGGTGCGCTGGCCTCGGCCGGTGGCGACCTGCTGGTCGTGGCGGGCTACGTTGACCAGGGCGGCAAGGGCATCATCCAGGCCGCGCTCGACGCCGGCGCCTTCAAGACCTTCTACCTGCCCGACGGCATGTACGGCGACAGCCTGATCAAGGCGATCGGCAAGCCGCTCGACGGGTCGTACGGCGACGTGCCGGGCGTCGACAACGACGGCTCGCGCAAGTTCCTCGAGATGGCGAAGGCCGCCGGGATCGACGGCACCTCGTCCTTCGCGCCGGAGTCCTATGACGCCGCCGCGCTGATCATGCTGGCGATGCAGGCCGCCAAGTCGTCGAAGTCGGCCGACCTCAAGGGCAAGGTGATGGACGTGGCCAACGGCCCGGGCGAGAAGATCCTGCCCGGCGAACTGGCCAAGGGCCTGGCGCTGCTCGCCGCCGGCAAGCCGATCGACTACGAGGGCGCAACCGCCGTGCACCTGATCGGGCCGGGCGAATCTGCCGGCAACTACCGCATCTACACGATCAAGGACGGCAAGCAGGTCACGGACGAGTACAAGTGATCCGCGCGCGCCGCGCCTGAGAGACGACGGCCCGGGACAAACCCCGGGCCGTTCGCTTAACAATAAGGCCCCTCCTGCCCGCCTTGCGGGTAAAGAAGCGGGCTACCAGGGGAGACACGAGATGATCGTCGTCGAAGATTTGCACAAGCATTTCGGCGGGTTTCATGCCGTCGATGGCGCCTCGCTGCGGATACAGCCAGGGTCCATCACCGGCCTGATCGGCCCGAACGGGGCCGGCAAGACCACGCTGTTCAACGTTATCGCCGGACGCCTGCCGCCGACTGCGGGCCGCGTCACGATGGATGGCGAGGATATCACCGGGCTCAGCCCGCACGAGCTTTTCCACAAGGGCCTGCTGCGCACCTTCCAGATCGCCCACGAGTTCAGTTCCATGACCGTGCGCGAGAATCTGATGATGGTGCCCGCGGGTCAGGAAGGCGAGACGCTGTTCAACACCTGGTTCCGCCGCGGCAAGATTGCCGCCGAGGAACGCGCGCTGGCGAAGAAGGCCGACGAGGTACTGGAATTCCTGACGATTTCCCATCTTGCCGACCAGAAGGCCGGGCAGATTTCCGGTGGCCAGAAGAAGCTGCTGGAACTCGGCCGCACGATGATGGTGGACGCCAAGATCGTGTTCCTGGACGAGGTCGGCGCGGGCGTGAACCGGACGCTGCTGAACACCATCGGCGACGCCATCGTGCGGCTGAACAAGGAACGCGGCTACACCTTCTGCGTGATCGAGCATGACATGGATTTCATCGGCCGCCTGTGCGACCCGGTGATCGTGATGGCCGAGGGCAAGGTTCTGGCCCAGGGCTCGGCCGCCAACATCATGGAAAACGAGGCGGTGATCGAGGCCTATCTGGGCACCGGGCTGAAGAACAAGGTGAAGAAGGAGGCCACGGCATGAGCTTCCTGATCGGCGAGAACATGACCGGCGGCTACGGCCCGGTCGACATCCTGCACGATTGCACCGTCGCAGTCGACAAGGGCCAGATCGCGGTGATCGTCGGCCCGAACGGCGCCGGCAAATCCACCGCGATGAAGGCGGTGTTCGGGATGCTGAAGCTGCGCGGTGGCCATGTGAAGCTGGACGGGCAGGACATCACCGGCCTTTCCCCGCAGGACCGCGTCGCCCGCGGCATGGCCTTCGTGCCGCAGACCCACAACATCTTCACCTCGATGACGGTGGAGGAGAACCTGGAAATGGGCGCCTTCCTGCGCCGCGACGACATCCGCACCACGCTGGAGCAGGTCTACCACCTGTTCCCGATCCTCAAGCAGAAGCGCAAGCAGGCGGCGGGCGAGTTGTCCGGCGGTCAGCGCCAGCAGGTTGCCGTGGGTCGCGCGCTGATGACGCAACCCAAGGTGCTGATGCTGGACGAGCCCACCGCGGGCGTGTCGCCGATCGTGATGGACGAGCTGTTCGACCGCATCATCGAGGTTGCCCGCTCGGGCATCTCGATCCTGATGGTGGAACAGAACGCCCGCCAGGCGCTGAACATCGCCGACAAGGGCTATGTTCTGGTGCAGGGCGCCAACCGCTACACCGACACCGGCGAGGCCCTGCTGGCCAACCCGGAGGTCCGCAAGACCTTCCTGGGGGGCTGATCGCATGGATTTCCTCAACGCAATCGTCGCGCTGCTGAACTACGTCATCATCCCCGGCACGTCCTATGGTGCGCAGCTTGCGCTGGGCGCGCTGGGCGTGACGCTGATCTACGGCATCCTGCGCTTTTCGAACTTTGCCCACGGCGACACGATGGCCTTCGGCACCGCGATCACCATCCTGATCACCTGGTGGTTCCAGTCGATGGGCCTCAGCTTCGGCCCGCTGCCGACCGCGCTGCTGGCCCTGCCCATCGGCATCGCCGCCACGGCGGCGCTGCTGTTGTTCACCGACCGCGCCGTCTACCGCTTCTACCGAAAACAGAAGGCCGCGCCGGTGATCTTGGTCATCGTGTCGATGGGCGTGATGTTCATCATGAACGGGCTGACCCGGTTCATCATCGGCGTGCAGGAACAGAACTTCGCCGACGGCAGCCGCTTCGTGATCAACGCGACGCAGTTCCGCGCCATGACGGGGCTGGACGAGGGGCTGGCAATCCGCACCACGACGGTGATCACGGTGATCACCGCGATCATCGTGGTGGCCGCGCTGTTCTGGTTCCTGAACCGCACCCGCACCGGCAAATCCATGCGGGCGTTTTCCGACAACGAGGATCTGGCGCTGTTGTCGGGCATCAACCCGGAACGGGTGGTGATGGTGACCTGGATCATCGTGGCAGGGCTCGCCACCATCGCGGGCGTGCTCTACGGGCTCGACAAGTCGTTCAAGCCCTTCACCTACTTCCAGTTGCTGCTGCCGATCTTCGCCTCGGCGGTGGTCGGTGGCCTCGGCAACCCGGTCGGTGCCATCGCGGGCGGCTTCGTCGTCGCCTTCAGCGAGGTTACCGTCACCTACGCTTGGAAGAAGGTGCTGACCTACCTGCTGCCAGACAGCCTGCAGCCCGACAGCCTGATGCAACTGCTGTCCACCGATTACAAATTCGCGGTGTCCTTCGCGATCCTCGTGATCGTGCTGCTGTTCAAGCCGACCGGGCTTTTCAAGGGGAAATCGGTATGACCGCCTCGCGTCCCTTCCTTCTGTTCGCCGCCATCGGTGCGCTCTACCTCATCGTCGGGCTCACGCAAAGCTGGGTGCTGGCCCTGACCGTGCTGAACGACGGGTTGATCGTCGCCATCATGGCGCTGGGGGTCAACATGCAGTGGGGCTATGCCGGCCTCTTCAACATCGGGGTGGCCGGGTTCTTCGCGCTGGGCGGGCTAGCGGTGGCGCTGATCAGCAAACCGCTGGACATGGCCGCCTGGCACGCCGGAACCCCGCGCATCATGCTGGCGCTGGTGGTCGGTGCCGCGGTGATCTACGCGGCGATCCGGCTTTATCGGGCGATGGCCGCGGGGCGGCGGCGCAACCTGGCGCTGCTGGCCTTCCTGATCGCGGGCTTCTTCATTTATCGCGCGGTCTTCGACCCGGCGGTGGTCGCGGTCGAGTCGATCACGCCGGCCTCGACCGGCAATATCGGCGGGCTGAACCTGCCGGTGCTGCTGTCCTGGCCGATCGGCGGCCTGCTGGCGGCGGCGGCGGCCTGGGCGGTGGCCAAGACCGCGCTGGGCCTTCGCTCGGACTACCTTGCCATCGCGACGCTGGGGATCGGGCAGATCGTTATTGCGGTGATGAAGAACGAGGACTGGCTCGACCGTGGCGTGAAGAACATCATCGACATCGGCCGCTGGCCGGTGCCGGCCGAGGTGGACCTGCAACGCGATCCGGGCTTTCTCGCCACCGCACAGTCCTGGGGCTTTGATCCGCAGACCCTTTCAAGCATCTTCGTGGCGCTCTGCTTCACGGCGCTGTTCGTGGTGGTGCTGCTGGTCTTGCTGACGCTGACGGAACTGTCGCTGCGTTCACCCTGGGGCCGGATGATGCGGGCGATCCGCGACAACGAAATCTCGGCCGAGGCGATGGGCAAGGATGTCAAGCGGCGTCACCTGCAGGTCTTCGTGCTGGGCTCGGCGGTGATCGGCATCGCCGGGGCGATGTTCGTCACGCTGCACGGGCTGCTGGCGCCGACCAGCTATGACGACCCGCTGCGCTACACCTTTCTGATCTGGGCGATGGTGATCCTGGGCGGGTCGGGCAACAACTGGGGCTCGGTGCTGGGCGCGCTGATCATCATGCTGTTGTGGGACGAGGCCGAGAACATCGGGCCGATGGTGTTCGGGTTCCTGACCGCAGGTCTTCCGGACGGCGCGATCAAGCAGCATCTGATTGACTCGGCGGTGCAGATGCGGCTGCCGATGGTGGGGCTGGTGCTGCTGCTGGTGCTGCGCTTCAGCCCGCGCGGGCTGATTCCCGAAAAGTAGGTGGGGGGCTTCGCGCCCCCCCCAGCCCGCCCACGGGGCGGGCGTTCTTCGTTGGAAATCCTCCACCGGAGGATTTCCGAACGCTCTTCACCCTGCGGGATATTTGGGGACCGAAAGCAATGGGGCGGCGGCGCCTCCTTTTTCATGCCGTGCTTGCGACAGATTTTGTCGCGGGCTGACATGATCGGGCCGCGCGTCAGCGCCAGTGTGGCGAAAATCATCGCCAGGAGTCCCTCATGAAAACCCATGCGCGCGTAGTTGTCATCGGCGGCGGTGTCGTCGGCTGTTCAGTGCTTTATCACCTGACCAAGCTCGGCTGGTCCGACGTTCTGCTGATCGAGCGGTCGGACCTGACCTCGGGCTCCACCTGGCACGCGGCGGGCGGGTTCCACACCATCAACGGCGACACCAACATGGCGGCGCTGCAGGGTTACACGATCCGGCTTTACAAGGAGTTGGAGGCGATCACCGGCATGTCCTGCGGGCTGCACCACGTTGGCGGCATGACGCTGGCCGACAACGCGGCGCGGTTCGAGCAGCTGAAGGCCGAGCGCGCTAAGCACCGCTACATGGGGCTGGATACCGAGATCCTCTCGCCCGAGGAGGTCACCAAGATGACCGACGGGCTGGTGAACGTGAAGGGCATTCTCGGCGCGCTTTACGACCCGCTCGATGGTCACCTCGACCCCTCGGGCACCACCCACGCCTATGCCAAGGCGGCGCGGATGGCGGGGGCCGAGATCATGCTGCACAACCGTGTGCTGGCGACGACGCAGCGCAGTGACGGCGGCTGGGACGTGGTGACCGAACAGGGCACCGTGACCTGCGAGCATCTGGTGAATGCGGCCGGGCTTTGGGCGCGGGAAGTGGGCGCGATGGCGGGGGTTTACCTGCCGCTGCTGCCGATGGCGCACCAGTATCTGGTGACCGACGACATCCCGGAAGTCATGGACATCCTGAAAACCGGCCGCGAGTTTCCACATGTGATGGACCCGGGCGGCGAGTTCTATCTGCGGCAAGAGGGGCGCGGGTTGTGCATCGGCTTTTACGAAAAGCCCTGCGAGCCCTGGGCGGTGGACGGCACGCCGTGGAACTTTGGCCATGAGTTGCTGAACGAGCAGTTCGACAAGATCGAGGATTCGGTCAACTTCGCCTATCGCCGGGTGCCGGTGCTGGAACGCTCGGGCGTGAAGCGGGTGATCCACGGGCCGTTCACTTTTGCCCCCGATGGCAACCCACTGATCGGGCCGGTGCAGGGGTTGCGCAACTACTGGAGCGCCTGCGCGGTGATGGCCGGGTTCAGCCAGGGCGGCGGCATGGGTCTGGCGCTGGCGCAATGGATGATCCACGGCGAGGTCGAGCGTGACCCGCGCGGCTTTGACGTGTCGCGCTTTGGCACCTGGACCAGCCCCGGCTATACGGTGCCGAAGGTGATCGAGAACTACCAGATGCGGTTCTCGGTCGGCTACCCGAACGAGGAACGCCCGGCGGCGCGGCCGTTCCGCACCACGCCGATGTATGACATTTTCGACGGCATGAACGCGGTCTGGGGCCAGCAATACGGGCTGGAAGTGGTGAACTACCACGCCCTGCCGGGCGAGCCGCGCTATGAGACGCCGTCGTTCAAACGCTCCAACGCCTGGGAGGCAACCCGGCAGGAGGTGATGGCGGTGCGCAACGGCGTCGGCATCAACGAGGTGCAGAACTTCGGCAAGTACCGCATCACCGGCGCGGGCGCGCGGGCCTGGCTGGACCGGATCATGGCGGGCAATATTCCGCAGCCGGGGCGGCTGAGCCTGACGCCGATGCTGGCGCATTCGGGCAAGATCATCGGGGATTTCACCGTGTCGTGCCTCAGCGAAACCGAGTTTCAGGTGACGGCGAGCTATGGCGCGCAGGGCTGGCACATGCGCTGGTTCGAGCAGAACGCCGGGCCGGATGTGGTGGTGGAGAACGTGTCGGACAGCCGCACCGGCTTCCAGATTGCCGGGCCGAAGGCACGGGCGCTGCTGGAAAAGGTCACGCGGTCAGACGTTTCCGCGGCGGCCTTCAAGTTCATGGACGTGAAGCGGATGACCGTCGGCATGGCGAACTGCATCGTGCAGCGCGTCAGCTACACCGGCGATCTGGGCTACGAGATCTTCTGCGACCACATGAGCGTGCGCCATCTGTGGCGGGTGCTCTGGGCCGCGGGGCAGGATCTGGGGCTGCGGCCGTTCGGGATGCGGGCGATGATGTCGCTGCGGCTGGACAAGTTCTTCGGCTCGTGGGGCCGGGAATTCTCGCCGGATTACACCCCCGCCGAGACCGGGCTGGACCGCTTCATCCGCTGGAACAAGCCGGTGGAGTGGATCGGCAAGGCGGCGGCGATGGCCGAGAAGGCGTCGGGGCCGAAGCGGCGGCTGGCGTGGTTCGAGATCGACGCAGGCGATGCCGATGTGGTGGCGTGGGAGCCGATCTGGCTCGACGGCGCCGTGGTGGGCTGGTGCACCTCGGGCGGGTACGCGCATTACGCGGGCAAGTCGGTGGCGATCGGGTTCCTGCCGGAAGGCCGCGCGCGCGAGGGGCTGCCGGTGGAGATCGAAATCCTCGGCGAGCGGCGCCCGGCGAAAGTGATCACCACGGCGCTGTTCGACGCCGACGGGGCGCGGATGCGGGGGTGAGGCGCGCCCGGACGGGCTTCCAGTGGAAGCCCGTCAGCGCCGAGCGCCCGATCCGCAAGGATCGGGCCGGGCGAGGCAGCGCCAAACCTGCCCTTTCCCGTTGTCCCTGCCCGGCCTAGGATCGCGCCATGACGGACGTGCCCATCCTGATCCCGGCCGCCGGTTTCGCGCGGCGGATGCGCGGGGCCGACAAGCTGCTGGAGCCGGTGGCGGGCGAGGCGTTGCTGCACCGGCAGGCGCGTCTTGCGCTGGCGACCGGGGCGACGGTTCTGGTGACGCTGCCACCCGCGCCCGGCCTCCGCGCACGGGCGCTCGATGGGCTGGCGGTGACGCGGGTGCCGGTGCCCGACCCTGGCGAGGGGATGGCTGCCTCGATCCGCGCCGGGCTGGCGGCGGTGCCTGACGGCGCCGCGGGGCTGATGATCCTACTGGCCGACCTGCCGGAGCTGGAGGCGCAAGACCTGACCGCGCTGATCACGGCGTTCCGGGGCAATCCGGCGCGACCGATCCTGCGCGCGACCTCAGCCACGGGCGCGCCGGGGCATCCGGTGATCTTTCCCGCCGACCTCTTTGCCGAACTGGCGCAGGTGACCGGCGACGCGGGCGCGCGGTCGGTGGTGGCGCGACACCGCGACCGGCTGCGCGACATCGCCTTGCCGGGTGACCGCGCGGTGACCGACCTTGACACGCCCGAGGCCTGGGCGGCGTGGCGCGCGCGCGGCGGCGGCTAAAATCGGCGGCATCCGGAAATGGAAACGGGGGGCCAGATGGCCCCCCGCTCGCCCCCACGAAAAGGATTACCCGTTACTTCACCAAAAGCATCGCCTCGTGCCGCTTCAGGGTCTTGCGCGCGGCGCCGTAGGATTCGAGCCCTTCGAGCGTCTTCAGCTCGGGGAACAGGTCGTAGATTTCGTTGCGCTGGGCGTTGCCCATGCCCTTCAGCGTATAGTCGCCGGGCTGGAAGCTTTCGGTCCAGGCGCCGTTCGACAGCACGACCTCGTGGGCGTCGAACATGAAGTGCACATAGGCGGTGCCGATGCTCGACACCTCATGCACGCCGTGGTGGTTGACCAGATGCTTGGCGGCCACCAGCACCTCGTGCTCGTCGAAGTAAAGCGCGGTGCGGTCGTTGGCGACCAGCAGGCGGTGGTTCGGCGAGACCATCATGTCGCGTTCCGGCAGGCCATCGCCCAGCGAGCCCTTCTGGATCAGGATCGGCTTCAGGTGCGGGTTCGCGGCGAACGCCTTCCAGTCCATCGCCTTCTGGCCGACCCAGCGAATCTCCTGGATACCGTTGTCGCGGGTGATGACGCGGTCGCCTGCGCGCAGTTCCTCGACCGGACGCTCGCCCTTCGGCGTGGCGATCAGGGTGCCCGGCGTGAAGCAGGGGATGATGCACTCGATGTTGTGGAATTCCATCGAGCCGGTGACGTCGCCATGCGAGTCCAGAAAGTCGACGGTGCCGTTCTCGTGGTTGGTCGGGTCGTAGTTGATGTTGAACGGCGCGGTGCCGGTCAGGTCCAGCGTGTCCTGGTCTTGCGGCCCGTTGTCGATGCCGGTGGTTTCGCCGCCGTCGACGAAATCGCCGGCATGGACGTGGTCGATGTAATCGCTGCCGTCGCCGCCGTAGATGCTGTCATGGCCGTCACCGCCGTCGATGGTGTCGTTGCCCGCGCCGCCGATCAGCGTGTCGTTCCCGGTGCCGCCGATCAGCGAGTCGTTGCCTTCGCCGCCGTAGATCAGGTTGTTGCCGGAGTCGGCGTGGATGGTGTCGTCGCCGCAGCCGCCATCGGCGGTGTCGTTGCCCGCGCCGGCGTAGATCAGGTCGTTGCCCGCGCCGCCGGTGATCGTGTCGTTGCCGTCGCCGCCATAGAGCGAGTCGTTGCCGGTGCCGCCATCGACGGTATCGTTGCCCGCGCCGCCATAGACCTGGTCATTGCCCGACCCGCCGTAAAGCTTGTCGTCGCCGCCCATGCCCTCGATCGTGTCATTGCCGCCTTCGCCGTAGAACTCGTTGGTGAAGGTGTCGGCGGCCGAGGTGCCCTGCTGGTCGAAGCCGACGAGATGGTCGTCGTAGTTCGAGCCGATGACGCCGTCGACGCCGCTGGTGATCGAGTCGTTGCCCGCGTCTCCGCCCGACAGGACGCCGGTCGACAGGTTGACGTCGACCGCCTCGCATGAGTGCGAATAGTCGATGTTGTCCTGGCCGGTGCCGCCCGAGAAGGTGTCGGCCCCCGCACCGCCGATGAAGACGTCGTTGCCGTTGCCGCCCGACAGGTAGTTGTGGCCGTCGCCGCCGATCAGCGTGTCGTTGCCCGCGTCGCCGTAAAGCGAGTCGTTACCGGCGCCGCCATAAAGCACGTCGTTGCCGGCGCCGCCGTATTGGACGTCGTTGCCGTCGCCGCCAAAGAGGTGGTCGTTGCCCGCGTCGCCGTAAAGCGAGTCGTTGCCGACACCGCCGTAAAGGCTGTCGTCGCCGTTGCCGCCGTAGACGATGTCGTTGCCGAGGTTGGCGTAGACCGAGTCGTTGCCATCGCCCGCCACGACGTAATCGTCGTTCGGCGCGGCGCCCGGCAGGATGGCGTCGCCGTGGTCGATCATGTCGTGCTGCGGATCGCCGGTGTAATTCGTGTCGATCACGTCATTGCCCGGCGTGCCCGAGACGATGCCGTCAAGCCCCGACCCCGTGCCGCCCCCGGGCTGACACGCGTGGCCCTGATCATCGTACCAGTTGCCGTCGTGACCCTGGCTGACGCAATCCGGCGGAACATTGCATTGCTGCCCATTCGCGTCGATGTAGAAATAGGAAATGCCCATTGCCGCCTCCGTCACACCACTTTGCCACCGACCGGACCTTCGGCCGAAAAATCGTCTTCACTCCAGCCCCGCGGGGGAACAGACGGGGCGCCGTGTCGCAGGGGCCGGGACACCAACCTGCCCCCTGCTGCGCGTTCCCTCGTCTGTTGCCCCGATGGGCGTCTTCAATCCGCGTCGTCTCGCCAGGCGAACGGCCGCCCGTCACGGGTGTGCCCAAGGGCAAACCCAGGAACCCGGAGACCCGGGCCATAGCCAGACTGTCAGCTGTTGCACCGTGCAGGTTGAGGAGCAGGGATGCGCGTGCCCCGGCCCGACGCCGAAACACTCCGCGTGATGGACCACAGCGTCCATCTCTTGGCAGCACCACCCGAACTCACACCTGCACCCGAAGGCGCTTTACCACTCACAGACCGCCCCCACGGCCCTTTTGTCCCCCAGAGGACCCTTACGTTTTACCTTTTGCTAACCCTGCAACAAAGCAAAAAGTGGCTTAACCATGTGTTGATGGTGGCGGATGCGGGTGAGAAACGGGCGAAAAGAGGGCATCCCTCCGCGGACCCGACAGCCGGATTGTTTCCGGCACGCCACCGAAGGGCGGCGGCAAAGACGACCGGCGCCGGGTCGTTCCTGCCGGTTTTGACGCACAATCCGCAGCGATTGCCACGACTGTTCCCGCTTTCGCGCAGAATGGGCAACCGTGACGTGCAGCGGCTGTTGACGTTTCCGGATCCAATCCGTGCCGGATGCCCCGCCTTTCACGCCGCGTTCTGGCCCGAAGAACTCTGCCAGCACCCCGAAAATTGCCGGACTCCGTTTTGCACATTGGCGCGCCAATCCGCCGCAGGGGTGAGCATTGTTTCATCTGCATGGCCCGGCGACCCCGAATCACTTCCCGCATTTGTCACGAATTCGAGAGTTCGGCGTGATCCGGCGCGCCAACCGCAGGATTGTGGCGCGCTTGCGGCATGACTCGGACGGCGTGGGAAAGGATCGGTGCGGGGTCCGGGTCAGCAGGCCGACAGCGAGCGGACGGCGGCCGTGGTACGGGTGGTCGGACTCGAACCGACACTCCTTGCGGAAACAGATTTTGAGTCTGTCGCGTCTACCATTCCGCCACACCCGCACAGCCCGGCGCCCCTGGTAGCGACCGGTCCAGTGGACGGGTCAAGACGCCTCGCGTCTTCTTTACAGGGCCCTGCCCGCGCCCTCAAGGCCCCTCCGGCAGGGTTGCGCACGCGAGAAACGCCCGCGCTCCGGGCCGACGTGGCGCCGCGACCGCTTGACCTGCCGCGCGCCCCGTGGTGCAAGCGGATCATCCGAGACGAGGGTCCGATGTTCCGCAATCTCTATCAATGGACGCTGCGCTGGGCCGGATCGCGTCATGCGACCACCGCGCTGGGCGTGATTTCCTTCGTGGAAAGCTCGGTCTTTCCGATCCCGGCGGATGTGCTGTTCATCCCGATGTGCCTGGCAAGACCCGAGCGCGCGATGCGGCTGGCGCTGCTGGCCACCATCACCTCGGTGCTGGGCGGCATGTTCGGCTGGGTGATCGGCCATTTCGCCTTCGACCTGATCGCCAAACCGATCCTGGAGGCTTACGGCAAGCTGGGCGCCTTCGAGGCGCTCAAGGCGGCGGCGGGGGATCAGGCGATTCTGGTGATGCTGGTCACCTCGGGGCTGGCCCATATGCCGCCGATGAAGGTGGTGACGATCCTCGCGGGCGTGATCCAGTTCAACTTCACGCTCTTCGTGCTGTCGGCCATCGTCGCGCGCGGCGCGCGGTTCTTCGCGCTCGGCTGGCTGTTGCAACACCACGGCGAGCGCATCGTCGTGTTCATCGAACGCCGGTTTGCCTGGGTGACGCTGGCCATCGCCGCCGTTCTGGGTGTGGCCTATCTCGCTGTCAGGAGCCTCTAGATGACCCGTGCCGGACTTGTGCTGCTTGCCACGTTGGGCTCGGTCGCCCTGCTGGGCGGGGCCTTCGCGTTTCAGTTCCTCGGCGGCATGCCGCCCTGCCACTTGTGTCTGCTGCAACGCTGGCCGCATGGCGCGGCGATCGTGATCGGGGTTCTGGCGCTGCTGGTCCCCTGGCGGGTGCTGCCCTGGGCGGGCGCGCTGGCGGTGGCGGCAACCTCGGGCCTGGGGTTCTACCATACCGGGGTGGAGCGGGGCTGGTTCGTCGGCCCGACAAGCTGCACGTCGAGCATGGCGACGCAGGGGGTTTCGTCGAAAGACCTGCTGGCAACGATCATGACGGCCCCGGTGGTGCGCTGCGACGTGCCCGCCTGGATCTTCCTGCACCTCTCGATGGCCAGCTGGAATGCGATCTTCTCGGCCGTGCTGGTGCTGATCTGGATCGCGGCGGCGCTGCGCCGCGCCTGAGCTACCGCCGCCCGGCCCGCCGGGTGGACAGCAAGAGACTGGTCTCGCTGGTGGCCACACCGTCCAGGCGGCGGATGCCCGCCAGCACGGCATCCAGTTCCTCCAGCGTCTCGGTGCCGATCTCGGCGATCATGTCCCACTTGCCGTTGGTCGAATGCACCGCCTGCACGGCGGGCATCCCGGCCAGCCGCGCCGCGATCCGTTCCGCGCCGCGCCCCTCGATCCCGATCATCATCAGCCCGCGCACCGGCGCCGCCGTCACGTCGCCGCGCGTCAGCACGGTGAAGCCCGCAATCTCGCCCCGCGCCGCCAGCCGGTCCATCCGCGCCCGCACGGTGGCGCGCGACAGCCCCAGAACGCCCGCCAGTTCCGACAGGCTCGCCCGCCCGTCGCGGCGCAGCGCGGCGATCAGCTTTTCGTCCTGATCGTCCAGTGTGGTCATTCATCCTGCCGTTTTGAACAGTCTTGTGTTCAGAACGATGATACTGTCCGTGGCAACCGCCGCAAGATGCAAACACCTTGCGCCCAAGACCTTGGAGGCCGCATGACCCAGACCTGCATCCTGATCGGCGCCCCGATCGACACCGGCCAGAAGCGCGCCGGGTGCCTGATGGGCCCTGCCGCCTACCGCGTTGCGGGGCTGGCGCAGGCGATCACCGATCTGGGCCATCAGGTCATCGACCGGGGGGACGTGGCGCTGCCGGAGCTTGCGGCCGTGACCTGCCCAAACCCCGCCGTGCACTCGCTGGCCGAAACACTCGGCTGGACCGCGGCGCTGGCGGAAGAGGTCGAGGACGCCTTCATCGAGGGCATGCCGGTGATCCTGGGCGGTGACCATTCGCTCGCGCTCGGGTCGGTGGCGGGGGCGGCGGCGCATGCGCAGAAGGCCGGGCGGCCGCTGTTCCTGCTGTGGCTCGACGCCCACACCGACTTCCACACGCCGCTGACCACGACCTCGGGCAATCTGCACGGCACGCCGGTCGCCTATATCGCCGGGCGCCGCGGGTTCGACGCCTTCCCGCCCTTCCCCGCCCCGATCCCGGCCGACCGCATCTGCCTGTACGGCATCCGCTCGGTCGATCCGGCCGAGCATGCGGCCCTGTTGCAGCACGACATCGCGATCAACGACATGCGCGTGCTCGACGAGCACGGCATCGTCAAGCCGCTGCGTGACTTCCTCGACCGCGTGCACGGCGCGGGCGGGATGCTGCATGTCTCGCTCGACGTCGATTTCCTCGACCCCTCGATCGCCCCCGCCGTCGGCACCACCGTGCCCGGCGGCACCACCTTCCGCGAGGCGCATCTGGTGATGGAACTGCTGCACGAGTCGGGGCTTGTCACCTCGCTCGACCTGGTCGAACTGAACCCGTTCCTCGACGAGCGCGGCCGCACCGCCCGCCTGATGGTGGATCTTGTCGCCAGCCTGATGGGCCGCAAGGTCTTCGACCGCCCGACCCGGAGCTTCGGATGAGCCCCCGCAACACGATGCAGGCCCCCGAGGCGGTCGTGATGATCCGCCCGCACCGGTTCCATCCCAACCCCGAGACGCAGGCCGACAACGCGTTTCAACGCGCGGGCGGCAATGACGCCGACCTCGTGGCCGCCCGCGCGCTGGCGGAATTCGACGCCGTCGTGGCGGCATTGCGGAGCGCGGGCGTGCGCGTCCATGTCTTCGACGACGACGGCCACCGCGATACGCCGGACTCGGTCTTTCCGAACAACTGGTTCTCCACCCATGCCGGCGGCCATGTCGCGATCTATCCGATGTTCGCCGCCAACCGCCGCCGCGAGCGCCGCGCCG